>NZ_JBNCNR010000021.1:0-58276 GCF_049847065.1 Gordonia sp. DT219
GATTATGCGAAGGGCGGGTTGACCAACATCGACGACCTCGCTCCGGCGTGTCCGAAACACAATCGGATGGTCGGCGAGAAACTCGGCCAGTACACCACCGGCATCTACCGGGACGGCCCCTTGGCGGGACGTTGTTGGTGGCGGCGTAACGCCGCCCCCGGTGCCCCACCGCACCCGAAACGCGTCAACAAGCTGCCTGATGTCGGGCCCGACTTCACTGCCGGGCTCGCGAGGGTGCGTGCCGAAATCCACCGGCAACCACCAGACCCACCCGATACGGGTAAACCGTTGCCGGACAGCAGTACCGGTACCTTCACCGATCCGATCACCGCGGACCGGAGCTGCCTGGTGGGTTTGGCTCCCGGTGAGAAAATTGTGCGCACCACCGTCGGCACCGCGACCGGCAGCTACGACATCGTCGAGATCATCACCCACGATGATGACGCGCTCGACCCGGCAGATCGGTAGAGCATTGTCGCGCGTCGGTCGCGGGCGGCAGGCCATCATCGGTGCTGCCGACGCGCTGCCGTTCCGGGTGTCGCGAATACTTCCACCCGCCGACCTCGCGTACTGGGTCGACTACACGTGGATCGTGCGCTGGACGGTCACCGAGCCGCATGTGCAGCAGGTGATTCCACAGCCGGTCGTGCACATGGCGGCCGAGGCCGACCGGATGTGGGTACATGGGGTCGGGGAGAACAGCTTTGCGCGCACGCTCGCCGGTGATGGCCAGGTGGTCGGCGTTGCCTTCCGCGCGGGCGGTTTCCGCGGGTTCCTCGACGGACCGGTGAGTGCACTGACCCGCTCGGTGCGCACCGTCGGCGACGCGCTCGGCGTCGACGATCGCCCTCTCGCGTCCCGGCTGCTCGATCCCGATCGCGGTGACGACGATCTGGCCGCGATCGTCACCGGTTGGCTCCGCGACCTCGGTCCGGTTGTCGACCCGGCGATCGACGAAGTCGCGTCGCTGGTCGAGGCTGCTGAACACGACGCGGAGATCACCCGAGCCGAACAACTCGCCCACCGGGGTGGCGTGAGCCTGCGAACCCTGCAACGCCAGTTCGGCGAGTACGTGGGCATCGGACCCAAGTGGGTCATCCAGCGGTTCCGGATGCTCGATGTGGCCGCGGTGGCCAATGCCGGCGGTGACGTCGACTGGGCGGAAACCGCTGTGCGCCTGGGCTTCACCGATCAGTCACACCTGACGCGAGCGTTCACCAGGGTCGTCGGCACACCGCCGGCCGCCTATGTCCGCGGCGGCCGCACCACAGATCGTCGACGCTGAGTCGCCGGGCACGCTATCGTCGGAGCAAGGCAGCGGTGCGCGACACGGGTCGCCCCGCGGTGCACAAGGGAAGGCGTGATGGCGCAGACGATCAGTGAATTCACAAGGGACGGACTGACGTTCGATGTAACCGACTCCGGTGTGACCAGATCGGACGACGCCGCGGCGGCAGACGATGTGCCCATCGTCATGTTGCACGGATTCCCCGAACGCGCATCCTGCTGGGACGCGGTCACCCCGCTCCTGAATGCGCAGGGATATCGGACCGTCGCACCCGATCAGCGCGGGTACTCGCCCAGAGCCCGCCCCAGTGCCGTCCGCGACTATCGAACATCTGAACTGGCCCGCGATGTGATCGCACTCGCAGATGCGCTCGACGCACCGAAAATTCATCTCGTCGGCCATGATTGGGGTTCGGCTGTCGCGTGGTCGGTGGCCGGTGATCATCCGGACCGCGTGGCCACACTCACCGCACTCGCGGTCCCGCACCCCGGCGCATATCTGCGAGCGATGCCTCGCGGTCAACTACTGCGTTCGTGGTACCTGGGCCTGTTCCAGATCCCACGGTTACCGGAGTGGTTGCTGAGCAAGGGAGTCACCAGTCCGCGCGCGCCGCAGATCGGTCCGCCCGGCTTCACCGATCACCTGCGCACCGAGATCGTCGAGTATGGCGCGCTGACCGGCGGCCTCAACTGGTATCGCGCGCTCAAGTACGGTGACCGCGGCCTGATGAACCGCAAGGTGACCGTCCCCACCACCTATATCTGGAGCGACGGCGACATCTTCCTGTCCCGCGCCGGTGCGCGCGGATGCGCGCAGATGGTCGACGCGCCTTACGATTTCATCGTTCTCGAGGGCGTCGACCACTGGATTCCGCAGCGGCGTCCCCGTGAGGTGGCCGACGCCATCCTGGCGCGCATCGGCTGAGGCCGCCCCGGTCGGTTGCCTGGCTCAGGAGCGGCGTCGGCGCAGCACCTCGACGAGTACGAGCAGGGCCGCGAGCAGGCCGGCGCCGACAACGACAGGCACACGCACCGGAAAAGGAAGTTCGGTCGGTGCGCCGGCTCGCAACTGCGCGAAGGTGGCCTGCTGAGCATCGGACTCGGCGACCACGTCGACGATAGCCGGAGCGTCCGGCGTCAGCTGTGTGGAATCAACCGGTGTGGGGTCGACCGGTGTGGAATCAACCGGGGCCGCTGTTGCCGATTCGTCGAAGGGAAGTTCGGGCTCGACGTGCGGCGCGGCCGGCGGTGCGGATTTCGGAGGTGCCTTCTTGGCTGGTGCGGTACCCGCGGGTGGAGCCGGACGCTTGGCAGGCGGCGCCTTCTTCGCGGCGGTCTTCTTGGCCGGTGCCTTTTTCGCGGCTGCCTTTTTCGCGGGGGTCTTCTTGGCCGGCGTCTTCTTCGCAGGGGTCTTCTTGGCGGGCGCCTTCTTCGCGGGCGCCGCCTTCGGCTGCGCCTGTTCTGGCGGGTTCTGCTGTTCTGTCGACTGCTGCTGGTCGGCGGCCCCCGTGCCACCCGTCTCCGCCGCGTTGTCGTCTGCCGGCCGAGAAGCCGACGGTTCAGGCACTTCGCGCGGATTCGGGTCGGTCATATCGAGTCGCTCCCTTGCGTGTCGCTGGCGTGGCGAAGTCAATCCTAGACACGGGTGTCCGATGTGGTTTCACCACGACACCCGCCCGCGGCGAGGCTCAGGCGCGGACCCCGAGCCGGGCCAGCACGTCGGCGTCGATGGCGCCGAGTTCGTCCTCTATCGCCCGATGCGCCGTCCGGCGCTGACCGGCCGACATCGACTCCGCGGCGTCGACGGCGATGGCCAGATTGTCCAGCCGATCGGTCATCGCGTCGACGAACGCTTTCGCGTCGGCCGAGGTGTCCTTCGCGGAAACCTTCTCCACCGAGGTGCGGGCGGTGGCGATCCGCGCCGACAGCGTTGCACCGTGGCCGGAGAACTTCCGCAACACATCGGGCGTGACGCCGGCGCGTTCGGCCTGCATCGTGGTGAGCCGGCCACGCGCGGCGACCGCGGCCCGGTAGACGACCGGCGCGACGATCGGCGCCACGAGCCGGCCGACGGTGAGATAGCGGCGCACGCTGGCCGGGCTCAACGGCTTCGCGTCGGCGTCGGCCTTGGACTTCGCCGCCACCGTCTTGGCCTCGGCCTGCGCCACTTTGACCTGTGCCTTGCCGGTTTTGCGCGCGGCTCTGGCCGCCTTCTTCGCGGCCTTGCTCTGCCTCTTCAGTTCCTTGTCACGCAGCTTGTGCTCGGCCTTGTGGCGGTCCTTGACGGCCTTGCGGCGTTCCTTGGATGCGAACTTCGCCTCGAGCCTCGCCTTGGCCTTGATTGCTTTGGCCTCGACCCGCCGCTCGGCGCGGCTCCTACCGTCAGACGAGAACAAACCCATCGGTGCACCTTTCGCTGGGACTGCCGATCAACGCGCACCTACACGACCGCCACCTGGCGTGCGCGACCGCAAGGGTGCACCTGCTGCCACAAGCATTACATAGGCTCGTGGGCGGGCTGTGACGACGGATACGGCACATCGTCGTCCGATGATGCCCACGCGGGGAGACGAGGAGGTGAGGAGAGAATGGGATCGTCGCTGCTCCATGCACGTGACCTCGCCGGCTGCGAGCATCGTCTCGCACTGGATGCGACGCATCCCGGCGTGATGCGAGACCGTCCGCAGACCCCGGAGGCCGCACGGCGCACCGAGGCCGCCACGCGCCACCGCGACCGGGTCCGCGAGCTGTTGCGTGCGATACACAGCGACCAGCCGCCGAACACCTTCGTCATCGTCGCCCCCGGCCCGGGCGCCGAACGGTCGGCGAGCACTCTGCGTGCCTGCGCCGCCGGTGCCCGATGGATCTGGAATGCGACCCTGCCCGCCGACCGCGAGCGCGGCCGACGCGGACACTCCGAACTCCTGGTCCGTGTCGGTGACGGCTACCTCCCGATCATCGTTGTCAATCACCGTGCGTCCCACCCCGCCAAGCAGCGTCGACGCGCGTCCGTCGAGGGGTCGACGCAGGCGGTCACCAGGCCCGAAGTTCTCACGAGTCCCGAAGTTCTCACCAGGCCCGAAGTTCTCACCAGGCCCGAAGTTCTCACCAGGCCCGAAGTTCTCACAAGTCCCGAAGTTCTCACAAGTCCCGAAGTTCTCACAAGTCCACTGTGGGGCTGGATTCCGGCCCCGGACCCGTACCGGAGCGTGCGTGGTCACCGCCGCGACCAACTCCGGCTGGCCCACCTCACGCAGATGCTGCTCGACGAGGGGCTCGCCCCTTCGGTGCCCGAGAGCGAGCTGCGAGCCGGGGTGATCGGCCTCGACGCCGACTGCATCGTGGTGCACCACATCGGCGCGTCGTTGTCCGACTATCGGACGGTGTTCGAACGTCGGCAGGACATCGCTTCCGGGGCGGTGAGGACCACCCCGCGGCGTGTCTCGGAATGCCGTGGCTGCCCGTGGTGGGAGAAGTGCGGCCCTGAACTCGAGGCCCGCCGCGACGTCAGTCTCGTCGTCTCCGGTGCGCAGGCCGAGGTGTTGACGGAGGCGGGTCTGGGCACCATCGACCGACTCGCGCACCATGAGGGCCCGGCACCGGAGACGTGGGCGCCGAAGGGCACCTTCGACGACGCGGTGACCAATGCGATCGCCTGGCTCGCCGACATCCCGCTGATCCGCCGCCGGCCGCAACCCCGGGTGCAGCGCGCCGATGTGGAAGTCGACGTCGACATGGAGAGTTACGGCGAGGACGGCGCCTACATGTGGGGCACGCTGCTCACCGACCGGGTCGACCGCGACCGGCCCGTGCGCTACCGCCCGTTCGTCACCTGGCACCCGCTGCCGACCGCCGACGAGGCCCACTCCTTCGCGCAGTTCTGGGACTGGCTGGCCACCGAACGCGACGATGCGCACACGGCCGGGAAAACCTTTGCGGCGTACTGCTATTCACAGCAAGCGGAGAATCGGTGGTTATTGTCGTCGGCGGATCGATTCGTCGGCGCCGAGGGCGTCCCGACCCGCGGGGAGGTCCAGGCATTCATCGATTCGCCGGAGTGGGTCGACATCTTCGAGGCGGTTGGTGCAAACTTCGTGTGCCCGCAGGGCAAGGGCCTCAAGAAGGTGGCCCCGGTCGCCGGGTTCACCTGGCGCGACGACGAAGCCGGCGGCGCGGCGTCGATGGACTGGTACAAGGCCGCCGTCGGGCTGGCCGGCACCGAACTCGATCTCTCCCAACGTGATCGGCTGTTGGCATACAACGAGGACGATGTGCGTGCCACCAAGGTGCTGCGGGAATGGATGGACCGCGACTGGTCCGACGACGAGACCGCGCGGCGCATCCCCTATCAGCAGGACCTGCTGGCCTTCCGGCGGGCGGGCGTGGCCGCCCGGTCAGAGGCGGGTGGAGCGCAGCGCGTCGAGGAACGGCCCGGTTCCGACGAGGGCGACCGCACCGAGCAGCAGTAGGAGTCCGGGCGAGATGTCGCCGAGGAAGCCACCGACCGCGGCCAGCGTGAGCCGCGGCTGCGGGGCGGGCTCGGCGGTTCCGGGCGCCGGCACCGCCGGTCGCGGCGCGGCGGGGCCGGATCCCGGTCCGCTCGTTGCCGCACCGCTCGTTGCCGGACCGGGGCTCGCAGCGGGCGGCGCAGGAGCCGCCGGGACCGGCACCACCGGCGGCATGGGCGCGGCGGCCGATGGAGGCGGGTGAGGCGACCGGTCGGGGTCCGGGGTGCCGCGGCTGCTCGACGGTGCCGAGCTCGAGGTCCGTGGAGGTACGACGCCACCGCCGCGGTGCCGGCGGGTCGTGGTGGATTCATCTGTGCTGGATTCGGGCGTGGTCGCGGGTGTGGTCGTGGGCGTCGTCGTCGTGGGGGTGGTCGCGGGCTCGGTTGTGGTCGTCGGGGAGGAAGTCTCACAGTGGTGGTGGTGGTGACAGCAGCCCCCGTGCCAGTGGCATCCCCCCGGGCGTGTCGCCGTGCCGACCGATGAATCGCCCGACGGCGTGCCCGACTCGCCGGATTCGCCGGGCGCGGCGACGGCGACTCCGACCCCGGCACCGAGTGTCAGCATCAGCATGGCGAGGAGCCCGAAGACCAGGAGACCAGGGCGCCGGTTCACACGGCACCACCGAGCCCGCGGTGTCCGGTGGAATCCCATCGCCTGTCTCCTGCGTTCGTGGTTCGTGTTCGCCTCGAATTCACCGATCTGTGACTGTAGGGTCACAGATGGATCACGGCCAATGGACATCTGCAACATTGATTGTGATCAAGGCCACAAAACCTTCTGGTGTGCTGGCCATGCGGGTGAAGTAGAAGTTGTGGGGGGTTCAAGCAATGATTGATGATAGCTGGCCGTTGCGGAACTCTCGGTTTACGGTCTTTAATGTTTGCAGATGCAAGTTTCAGGTTTCGGAGAAGGTATGACGTCACGAGGCGATGAACGGCCCGCAGGAACGACGATGGGGGCTGCCGATAGGCCGGTCGACACCGACCCGGGACTTTTCGCGCGCCGACTAGAAGAACTGTTCCGCACAGTGCCCGGCCCCAACGGCCGGGCCTACAGCGCGAAGGCGATCGCTGCGCGATCGACCGAGCGAGGATTTCGGCTCGGCGAGTCCTACCTGAGCCAGCTGCGCTCGGGTAAGGCGAAGTCGCCGTCGTTCCGGACGGTCGAGGGGATCGCGGCTGCGTTCGGGGTCGATGTGCACTACTTCCTCGAGGACCGCGCAGCTCAGCGCACCCGCGATGAGATCGACTTGATGCGGCTACAGGCCGACACCAACGTGCAGCTCGCGGCCTTTCGGCTGGCCGGTCTGTCGAGCGATTCGGTGACCGTGGTCAACGAACTGATCAAGGTGCTGCGTGATCAGCAGGGGCTGCCCAAGGACCCACCGGATATCGTGGCTGCCGGGTTGACCGAAGAGCAGGCCGACGCGCGCCTGCGCGTGGTCGGCGGCAAGGAGATCGAGGACTGATCCCTGCGTCGCCGCGGCCTGTTCCGCCACGATGAGGAGATCTCCGCGATGCGCAGTTCGCGCGCCATGTGGTCGTTGTGCCGGTCGGTGCTCGGTCCGCTCGGACTCGATCTGCCGCTCGACGTCGACCAGCTCTGCGAGCGGTACGGCGCACAGCGCGGCCGGCCGATCCGATTGCTCGCGCACCCGCTGCCTGCCGGGGTGCCCAACGGCGTGTGGCTTGCCGCCGAGGACGCCGACTACTTCTTTCACCAGGCGAACACCACGCGCTGGCATCGCGACCAGATCGTCATCCACGAGTTCGCCCATCTGATCTGCGAGCACCAGATGCTCGCAGACATGCCTGCGGTGCTCGCCGGCCTCAGCGACGCCGACGCCGACTCCTCGCTACAGCGCACGTGTTATGACGACGAGCGTGAACGGGAGGCCGAGACGGTGGCTTCGATGATCCTGACCTGGGCCGCGCAAGCGCGGGACGGCGTCGGCGCGACCTCGGCGCACCCGGACGTGCGGGGACTGCAACGGCTCCTCGGAGGCCACAAGGGGTGGCTGTGATGTCCGGGCAGGCGTGGATCCCCCGACTCGGCGCAGCCGACCCACACCCGGGCGGCACCCTTGCCGCGCACTGGCTGACGGCCCCGGCCGCGATCAACGTGTTGGCGCTGGTCGCCTTCACCGCGGCGCTGTGCTGGCGGATCGACCAGATCCGACGCCACGGTGGCGGTCTGCAAGCGCTGGCGATGACGGTCGCGGTGGCCGCGCTGACGCTGGCCTTCGTGGTGAGCAACAACTCGGCGTCGCACACGATCGACGACTGGATCGTCGCCGGCGCGTCGCGCTTGTGTTTCTACGGTCTGCTCGCGCTCGGGGTGGCCTCGCTCATCGTGGTGTTCTTCTATCCGGGGGCGAAGGTCAGTCGCGAGCGCCGGGCGGGCGTCGAGGCCGTGCCCCTCGTCGCCGCCCTCGTCGGGCTGCAGGTCAGTCTCACGTTCGTCCCGACGAATATGCGCGAAGCATCGTTGAGTCACTGGACGCTGACCAACTGGGGTTACGCCCTGTTCTATCTCATCGCCTGCGGCTACCTGGCCTACGGCTTCTCCGCCTGTGTGCGCAGCGTCCGGAGGTATCTGGCGCTATCGGGTGGATACCTCCGCACCGCGCTGACCATCCTGATCGCCGGGCTGGCACTGCTCGCGGTCGGTGCCGTCATCCAGATTCTGTACGTGCTGGGCAATGCGACCGGGGTCGCCGACGCCGGGTGGCTGCTGGCCACGAGCCGATGGGTCGAGGCGCTGGGCGTCGTGGGTTTCTTGATCGGCATCAGTTTCCCGATGGTGCACGCCAAATGGCACGGGCTCACCGCGCGCCGGCGCCGCCGTCGCCACGCGCAGGAGTTGCTGCCGCTGTGGGAGTTGGTGACCGGCGCCGTCCCCGAGGTGGTTCTGCCCGACACCGGACGGATCTCGCCGACGGCACTGCTGCATCGCCGGGTGATCGAGATCCGCGACGCGATCACCCAACTCGGCCCCTTCCTGCCCGACGCCTTCGACTACGCCACGACCGAGGTCCGGGCAGCGATGGTGCGCATGGCTGCCGCGCGCCGCACCGACGAGGGGATGCGCTCGGGAGCGGTACGTGACGTGCTGCCGGCCGTCGGCGACGGCCTCGAAGGAGATGCCGCACCGCTGCTGGAGTTGTCGGCGGCACTCGCCGCGCTCCCCGAGATAGGCGAGGAACCCGAAGGCGAGGAACCCGAACGCGATGAACCCGAAGGCGAGGAACCCGAAGGCGAGGAACCCGAAGGCGCGACCGGCTGATCGGCGGCGGGCGCCTCAGCGGGTCGCGTCGTCCGGGTGCCCATGCGCAGGGACCAGGGCCGCCTGCGCACGGCGGTCGCGCTCTCGGCGACGATGCACCCACCGGATGTAGACCGAGCCGACACCGATGAGCGCGACCACCGCGGTGATCGTCCCCACGATGACCGGCGTACCGGCCGACGAGAGCCCCTCGACGAGCAGCCAGCCGGCGAAGACGAAGAACAACACCGCCGCGCCGCGGGCGATGAGGCGTTCGGGCAGGTGCTTGCCCACGGTCATGCCGACCACGATGGCCAGCGCGTCGGCGGCGACCATACCGATCGTCGACCCGATCCAGACGCCGGCCCAGTTGTTGTCGGCGGCCAGGGTGATGGTGGCCAGCATGGTCTTGTCGCCGAGTTCGGCGAGGAAGAACGACGACATGACGGCCAGGAACACCGACGCGCCGACGCGCTCGGCCCGGGCCTTCTCGTTCTCGTCGAGGTCGTCGCCGCGCAGCGTCCAGAGACCGAAGATCAGCATGGCCAGTCCGCCGACGATCGACATCAGGTCCGACGGGATCGACAGGCCCAGGAAGTGGCCGAAGAACACCGAGACCGCATGCACGGCGGTGGTGGCCACGGTGATGGCCGCGAGGACGATCCACCACTTGTAGCGCAAGGCGTACGTCATGGCCATCAGCTGCGACTTGTCACCGAGCTCGGCGACGAAGATCACGCCGAAACTCAAGAGCAGGGCAGCAATCACGTCGGCCAGGTTAGACATGCCTCACTCGCGGCGCAACGTCTCGCCAACCCACATCTGTGCAGGTAGGAGGCCCAAAAATGAAAGTTGGGGATACCTGAAACGGGGTCTCAGGCGGCGAGCAGCATCGCCAATACCGCGGTGTCGGGGTCGGCGTTCGGGTCGATGCCGACCTGATTGCGCAGGTTCACCACGGTTCCGTCGGCCTCCGCCTCGGCCCAGCCCGCGCGGTGTTCGAGCCCGAGTTCGGGCAGACCCGGTAGCAGTACACAGCCCGAGGCGACCTTTGAGCATTCCGGCAGCGAGGGCCGGGTGCGTGACGGCGGGTGCAGCATCAGCAGTGCCGGCGGATTGGTGAGGAAGCGTCCCGCCTCCAGGAAACTGTCGTCGACCACGTTGCCGACGGCCACCATCATGCCCACGGCGTCGTCGTCGGCTTCATCGGGACGGTCCTCGACGACGCCGAAGATCGTGGTCGTGGGCAGAAAACCGGGACGGCACGCGATGCGGACCGAGGCCACCAGCGTCTGGGTCCACTCGAGAGTCGACTCCGGCCAGCGCCCGGAGATGAGGATGCCGTTCAGTTCACCTTCTTGATGGACCGGCGTGAGCCCGATCGGGGTCGACTGCATGGTGTCTCCCTCCTGCGAGGTGCGGTGAACCGGCCGCGGACAACCGGTGAAGAAAATATCCTCCCGATGCGCACCACGGACAACTCGAATCACCGGATGTGACGGTACTTTTACCTATCCGGCACCCCCCTGGTGGTCGCCGCCGCGCCACCGCGGCCGGGCGCAAGCCCGACGCGTCGGATCGGACGTCGGTGGGCCCAGGCACACTGGATGGGTGCGACCAAAGACCGAGACCCTGCCGGCGGGGCAGGCGAGTGTGCCCCGCGGACCGCTGCGCCCGGTCGAAATCGCTTCGATCGCGATCTTCGGGGGCCTGGCCGTGGCGACGGTCGTCATCGCCGCGGTCATCCCACTCGCCAGCGCGGTGCGCGTACTCGCGCCGGTGCCGCTGGCCCTGATCGCGGCCCGCAGCCGGCCGCGGGCCACCGTTGCCGCAGCCATCGCGACGACCGGGGTGGCCTTCGCGATGGCCGGCACCGGGGCGGCGATCTCGGTGTTCGGGTCGGCGGTGCTCGGCGGCATCATCGGCGAGATCAAACGCCGCGGCCGGGGCGCCCCGACGATGCTGCTCGCCGCGCTGCTCACCGCGCCGGTGGTGGCCGCGGTGACCGTGCTGATCCTGCTGATCCTGCGGCCGCTGCGGGAACTGGTGCTCGCCGCGCTCTCCAACTCGATCGAGGGTGCTGCCCGCTGGATCGGCAAGATCCCGTCCATTGGCAGCGGAATCGCCCACGGGCTCAACAGCTTTCGATCCAGTGTCGTCGACTATTGGTGGGCGTGGGTGCTCGTGTCGGGGGCCGTGGGCACCTTCATCACCATCGTGGTGGCCTGGTGGATTCTCGGTTCGGTGATCGAACGGCTGGCCGACGTGAGCAGCGTGGACACCATCGACTCCGGGGAGGCGGCGTCCCCGGCCGCCGACGACGTCACGATCGCACCACTGCCGATGGCGCTACACGACGTCGAATTCGCCTATGAGCCGGGCGGTCGCCGCATCCTGCGCGGTATCGACATGACCATCGAGTCCGGCGAATTCATCGCCGTCGTCGGCGCGAACGGTTCGGGCAAGTCGACGCTGGCGAAGATCCTCGCCGGCCGGCACCCGTCGACGGGCACGGTGAGCCGCCCGGGTGCGGCGGGACTCGGCCGGCTCGGCGGCACCGCGATGGTGCTGCAGCGCCCCGAGACGCAGATGCTCGGCTCGCGGGTCGCCGACGACGTCGTCTGGGGCCTTCCGGCCGAGGCGAACGTCGACGTCGATGCACTGCTCGCCGAGGTGGGTTTGTCGGGACTCGGCGAGCGCGAGACGTCGGATCTGTCCGGTGGCCAGCAACAACGCCTGGCGATCGCCGGCGCACTGGCCCGTGATCCGGCGCTGCTGATCGCCGACGAGGTGACCTCGATGGTCGACCCACAGGGCCGCGAGGAGATCATGGCGCTGCTCACCGAACTGCCCCGGACGCGTGGAGTGGCCGTCGTGCTCATCACCCACCGCGCGTCGGAGGCCGTGGCCGCCGACCGCGTCGTGCACATCGTCGACGGCCGGGTGGCGCCGCAGGCACCGGCCTGGATGCCGGGCGCCGGCGCGGCCGCGGAGTCCGCCCCCGAGACGGTCGGCGCGACCCACGCGATCGGCCATCGGCGCCCGGTGCTGCGCCTGGATCGGGTCGGGCACACCTATCTGGCGGGCTCGCCCTGGGCGGTGACGGCCCTGTATGCGGTGACGTTGACCGTCAATCGTGGTGACGGGCTACTCATCGTCGGCGGAAATGGTTCGGGCAAAACAACTCTCGCGTGGATAATGGCCGGCCTCATCGCGCCGTCTGAGGGTAAGTGTGAACTCGTCGGTGACGGGACAGGACCGGACGGGGAGACCGCCCAGCAGGTGACCAGCTGCGTCGGCGAGGTGGGGCTGGCGTTTCAGCATGCCCGGCTGCAGATCCAGAAGCAGAATGTCGGCGAGGAGATCATGGCCGCCGGCGGCGAAAAGGTCGGCACCAACGAGGTGGCCCGCGTGCTCGAGTCGGTCGGATTGCCGAGGTCGATCGCGGCGGCACGCACCGATTCGCTTTCCGGCGGACAGATGCGCCGAGTCGTCCTGGCCGGACTGCTGGCCCGTAGGCCGGAGGTGCTGGTGCTCGACGAGCCGCTCGCCGGACTCGATCCCGGCGCACGCACCGAGGTCATCGGCGTGCTGGCGGGTCTACGCCGCGCCGGCATGACGATCGTGATCATCTCCCACGACTTCTCCGCACTCGGTGACGTGTGCGATCGTCGCGTCCATCTGGTGCACGGTGTGCTCACCGAGGGCGGCGAGGACGAGGTGGATTCCGGCGCGGAGAGTGCCGGCGACCCCATGGACGGCGATCATCACGACGGGGCCGATACGGCGCGGCCGTCGGTGTTCCGAGGGAAGGGGCACCGCGAATGACGATGCGCACGGTTCCGTTACGTCAGGTACCCGGCGACTCGGTGATCCACCGGCTCTGGGCCGGAACGAAACTCATCGTCGTGTTCCTCCTCAGCGCGATGACCTGGGTGCTGCCCTCCTGGCCCGCGCTCGGTCTGGTCGCCGCGACGTTGCTGATCACCGCGCTGCTCGCGGGCATCCCGCTGGGTGCGATTCCGCGTCCGCCTTGGTGGTTCTGGGCGCTGATCCTCGTCGGGGCGGCGGTGAACGCGGCCGTCAGCCTGTCGGCGGTGGTCATCTTTGCCCGTGCCACCGCACTGGGACTGGTACTGGTGGCCACCTCGATCCTGGTGATCTGGACGACGCCACTGGCCGAGGTGTCGCCGGCCATCGCGACCCTGATGCGCCCGCTGCGCTGGTTGCGTCTGCCCGTCGACGAGTGGGCCGTCTCGATCGCACTGTGTCTGCGTGGCCTGCCGATGCTGATCGAGGAACTGCGACTGTTGCGGGCGGCGCAGCGGTTGCGGCCGAAGGCCCCGGCCGATTCGGGTCATCCGGCTGCGGAGATGGGGATCATCGACATGGTGGTCGCGGCGATGTCCTCGGCGCTGCGCCGCTCCGAGGAGATGGCCGAGGCGATCACCGCGCGCGGCGGTACCGGCCGGCTGACCGCCTATCCGTCCCGGCCGCATCTGACCGATGCGGTGGTGTTGGTCGTGATCGTCGCCGCCTGCGCGGGCGCCATCACGGCGACGGTGCTCCTCTGAGCTTTACCCGCCAACGCCGTTTGGGCCCTGTTTTGCGGCGCGGGGGACCTGGTCACCCCCCCGGGGGCGCCCCCGGGGCTGGGAGGCGCCCGCGGTCGGCGGTGAAGGAGAGAAAGGACTCAGGCGGGAACGATGAGGCCCTTGCCCTGAGCGGTCGCACGACCGAAGCGCTCGGCGGCGTCGGCCCAGTTGACGACGTTCCACCAGGCCTTGACGTAGTCGGGCTTGACGTTCTGGTAGTCGAGGTAGAAGGCGTGCTCCCACATGTCGAGCAACACGATCGGGATGATCGCGGCGGGGATGTTCCCGCTCTGATCGGTCAGCTGCAGGATCACGAGCTTGCCACCGATGGTGTCATAGGCCAGGACCGCCCAGCCCGACCCCTGCAGCGTGGTCGCCGCAGCGGTGAAGTGGGCCTGGAACTGGTCGAAGCCACCGAACTGGTCGTCGATCGCGGCGGCCAGCTCGTCTTCCGGCTTCCCGCCACCGTTGGGCGACAGGTTCTTCCAGAAGATCGAGTGGTTGGTGTGCCCACCCAGGTGGAATCCCAGGGTGGCCGACAGTCCGTAGACCTTTCCGGCGATCGAGCCGTCTGCCCGCGCCTCGGCCAGCTTGTCGAGGGCGTCGTTGGCGCCCTTGACGTAGGTGGCGTGGTGCTTGTCGTGGTGGAGCTCCATGATCCTGCCGGAGATATGCGGCTCCAGTGCCGCGTAGTCATAAGGCAGGTCCGGCAAGGTGTATTCAGCCACGGTAATCCTCTCTTCGCACATACCGTTCGGGTATTGCTTTCACTATCGACACGCGCGTGATCGCCCGGGTGGACGCCGCCTCGCGGATGGTTCCACCCTTCCCCAGTACATGGGGGAATGCAACAAACGCGCGCCAATATACTTCAACCCGAGTTGAAGTATCCCGACGAGGAATACGCCCGAATCTGCTCGCGCACAACGCTTTACGCGATCACTCGGGCGTCGAATCCCGATCATCGAATTCGTGGAGACCCCGGCGATCCTCAGAGCAGTGCGAGGGCGAGCAGCAGAACGGCGAGCGCCAGGATGCTGACCCCGATGCCGATGCAGGACGATCGGACGTCGTAGGCGACCCGGCCGACCGGCCGGCCTGCCGACCGCGATGGCCGAAGATTGCGAGTCGCGTCAGTGGCCATCATCTGTCCTCCGGGTACGGGCTGCGTCAAGTGACGGTCGTCACATCCGCCGTCGCCATCATAGACGCGGTTGATCTGCGGGCTCAAGTTCGCGTGAAGTTCGCCGCGTAGGATCGGACCATGTCGTGGCTTGCCGAGCTCCTGTCCTCCCATTCCGCCAAACAGCAATTGATCAGCGCCGACGCGGCGTTGCCGGGCCGCACGACGCCGGTGCCGCAGGCAGCGGAGAATATCATCACCCATCACCCGATGCGCGGCGATTCCCCTGAGCAGGGCACCGGGATCGGCACGTTCCCCGACGGTCTCGACGCGGTGGTACTGGCCGGTGGCTGCTTCTGGGGCGTCGAGGAGATCTTCTGGCAGGTGCCGGGAGTGTGGACGACCGCCGTCGGCTATGCCGGGGGCTTCACGCCCAATCCGACCTATGAGGAGACCTGCACCGCGCGCACCGGTCACACGGAGTCGGCGCTGGTGGTATTCGACCCGGCACGGATCGACCTCGACGGCATACTGCGGATCTTCTGGGAGAACCACGACCCGACCCAGGAGATGCGGCAGGGCAACGACATCGGCTCTCAGTACCGCTCGGCGATATTCACGAGCTCGGCGGCCGACGCCCAGATCGCCCGTGCGAGCGCGGAAACGTTCCAGAAGGCGCTCGACGCCGCCGGACTCGGGCCGATCACCACCGAGATCGCGCCGCTCGAGCAGGCCGGCGACGGCCACTTCTACTACGCCGAGGACTACCACCAGCAGTACCTGGCGAAGAATCCACACGGGTACCGTTGCCACGCCGCCACCGGCGTCGGCTTCGGGGGCTGACCGCTCCGAGGTGGCCCAACCCATCACCGCGGGGCAGTGGAACCGTACGCTGCTGCAACGCCAGCATCTACTCGCGCGCGTCGACGAGGACGCCATCGAGGTCATCGATCGTCTCGTCGGTATGCAATCGCAGGATCCCGCATCGGCGTTCTTCGGATTGCATTGCCGCATCGACGGATTCGAGCCGCCTGAGCTCGACGCCTTGCTCATCGACCGTGAGATCGTGCGGATCGCGTTGCTGCGCAGCACCATCTTTCTCGTCGACGGCCAGGATGCCCGCTGGATTCGCCCGCTCGCCCAGCCGGTGATCGACGGTGAGCTGCGTGCGGCGTACGAGCCGAAGCTCGTCTCGACCACGTCCCCGCCGGTGATCGCCGACGCCGTCGAGTTGCTGCGGGGCGCGCCGATGACCGGTGACGAACTCGGCCGCGAGCTGGCGCAACGGCATCCCGGGGAGAACCCGTCGACGCTGACCGGGATCGCGCGCTGCGCACTGCCACTGGTGCAGATCCCGCCGCGCGGACTCTGGCAGGGCAGTGGGCGGCCGACCTATCGGCTCCTCGACGACTGGATCGGTCCCGGCGAGCCGGCGCTCGACGGGGATGAGGCGCGTCGTGAACTGATCCGGCTCTACCTGCGCGGATTCGGCCCGGCGTCGATCGGCGCCATCCAGAAATGGTCGGGACTACGCCAATTGCGCGGTCTCGTCGAACAGATGGAACGCGATTGGGAGCTCGCCGTCTACACCGGTCCGCACGGGCAGATGCTCTACGACCTCGAGGGGCTCGACCTCGCCGATGCTGACCAACCTGCGCCGGTACGGCTGATCGCGCCTTTCGACCACATCCTCGTCGCCCAGGACGATCGGGTGCGCATCGCCGATGACGATCTGTTCGGTCGCACCGTCACTCCCAACGGACGCTCACCGGGCTTCATCCTCGTCGACGGCCGGCTGGCCGGGGTGTGGCGGATCCCGCCGGGCTCGACGGTGGTGCAGACCGAGTTGTTCGCCGGCGGATCGCCGGAGGTGCGGGCCGAACTCGACGACGAGGTGTCGCGGCTCGGAGAGTGGTTGTCGGAGTGGCTGTCCCGGGAACGGTGAGTGGGTGGGTCACTGTCCGGTGCGGGGATTGCGGTCGGTGATGCAGTAGCGACGGCCGACCGGATCGGCCATCACCGTCCAGTGCGCAAAGCGCGTCACCACTGTCGCGCCCCAGCCCTCGTGGCGGCCCACCTCGTCGACCACCGATGTGGTGGCGAGGTCCAGATGCGCCGACGCGCGCACCGGGAAGCCGTCGTCGCCGGTGCCGGAATCCAAGCGTTGCAGCAGGATTCCGAGGCCGAGTGTCCGATCGCGGCGCAATCCGATGAGTTCGGGACGAGAGCCGGGACGGGTCGGCCGGCCGGTGAGCAGCGACCAGAAGGTGACCTCACGGTCGAACATCGTCGGCGGCACGTCGATGCAGATCTGATCGATGATGGAGATCGTGTCCTCGGGCCAGCGGATCGGGCCGGAGCGCCGCGGCGTGCCATGAACCGGGACGAGACAGAACCGCATGCCGGCCGGCGACTCGTAGACGAGGTGGGTGGGATGGTCGGCGACGAGGCTGCCGCCGAGTTCGGTCACCTCGACGGCCGCGCGACGCGGGTCGTCGAGGTGGATGTCGAGGTGGACGCCGCCGGGGCCCTCCTCGACGCGCTGTACCCGCAGGTGGGAGTCGCCCGTGAACGGTTCGAGCGTCGCGAATTCGCGGTGGGGCCCGCGCGGCGGCGACACGGTCGACCCGGTGATGGCGCGCCAGTAGGTGACCTCGGTCCCGAACTGCGCCGCGGCGAAGTCGAGGTATGCCGTGAGCCACCGGATCTGCACGTCAGCAGTGTAGGGGCGGACCGGCCGCGCCGGTGGGACACGCCGCTGCGCGACGCCCTAGACTCGGCGGGATGAGTCGTGGACCGATCGGGCGAATCGCGAAGAAGCTGGCCCACAAACGGGCCGACAAGGTTGCGGTGGTGCGCTTGGACGGGGCGATCGGGCAGGGTGGTCCCGGCCGATCCGGATTGTCGACCACCAGCGTCGAGCCGGTTCTCCGACGAGCTTTCGATACCGAGCACCTGCGTGCGGTGGTGATCGTGATCAACTCGCCGGGCGGCTCGCCGACCCAGTCGGAGTACATCGCCGAACGCATCCGTCAGCTCGCGTCGGAGAAGGACGTGCGGGTGCTGGCGTTCTGCGAGGACGTCGTCGCCTCCGGTGGCTACTGGATCGCCTGCGCGGCCGACGAGATCTATGCCGCGCACACCTCCCTGATCGGATCGATCGGCGTGGTGTCGTCGGGATTCGGGTTCGTCGACGTCCTGAGTCGCCTCGGTGTGGAGCGACGCCTGTACTCGGCCGGCGAGAACAAGACCCGTCTCGATTCCTTCTCCCCGGAGAAGGCCGACGACGTCGAGTGGTTACAGGGGCTGCAACGCCAGCTGCACGAGTCGTTCATCGGGTGGGTGCGTCAGCGTCGCGGTAAGCGGCTCGACGCCGCCGATGAGGTCTTGTTCAACGGCGACGTGTGGATCGGCGAGCGCGCCGCCCGACTCGGGCTCGTCGACGGCATCGGTGTCATGCGGTCGGTGGTGGCCGAGCACTATCCCGACGCGGAGATCACCGTCATCGAAACGCCCAAGCCGTTGCTGGCCCGCGTCGTCGGTGATCAGGTCCGGGCGTCGGTGGTGGCCGAGTCGCTCATCGGCGGTGCGGTGAACGCCCTCGAACGCGCCAGTGCAGTGCGTCTGCACTGACCTGTTGGCGCCGGTCTGACAAATATGCGTTGTTGTCCCCAAGTTATCCACAGGCACTGGGGATGGCTGTGAATGATGCGCGACATCCGCGGAGTGCACTGACGTGAACACTTTGACGCGTTACTGTTGCGAACCCGTGATCGCCATCACACTTGATCAAGTGACCACGATCATTTCTCCACAGATTCCACAGTCTCATCCACAACTTGACACTCGCGCTGTGCTGCACATCACAGTCGATACCGAACCCCATGTGGATAGCGTTATGCAGGGGTGCATAGTCGGCTGTGGCCGGGGTTGACGTTGTCAAATCGAGCGTCGCGCGGCTGGTTCGGAGTCTTTACCCGCCAGATCGCGCAGTAACTCCTCGACAGGCCGACGCCGGTACCGGCGGCGCTGTGCGACCATGGATTCGTGAGCATCGGCGAGATTCCGCAGGTCCCCGTAACCGAGCTGCCGGACGACTTCAGCGCCCACACCGACAAGCTGCTGCTCGATGTCCGAGAAGACGACGAATGGGCGGACGGGCACGTCCGCGGTGCCATGCACATCCCGTTGGGGGAGGTTCCCGCGCGACTCGGCGAGATCGATTCCGACGCCGACCTCTATGTCATCTGCCTGTCCAGCGGCCGCTCATTGCGGGTCCTGCAGTACTTGCAGCAGGTCGGCTACGACGGAACCTGTGTGCGGGGCGGCATGATGGCGTGGCGTGAGGGCGGCAAGCCGGTCGAGACCGGAACGGGGCCGGCCTGAGCATGCAGGATCTCTGTCCGCGTTGCCGCATCCAGGCACCGCACCGTGACGGCCGTACCCGGTGCCCACGGTGTGGTGGTCCGCTCACCGTGGTGGCCTCCGACGCCCAGGCCGCGGCCGTCATCGCAGCCTTTCGGTCGCCGGCCCCGGTGCCACCCCCGCCGCCGCGGCCGGGCGGGGGAGGTCCCCACCGTGGCGGCGGCGCGCCGCGGATGTACGGCAGCAGGCAGGTTCGCTGGGTGGCACGCCGCCCGGCCGGTACGCTGCCGCCGCCGCGCCCACCGCGTCGTGTCGGGCCGCGGCCGATCCCGCGCTACGCCTACCTCCCCCGATGGGGCCTGCTCGATTCCCCGGACGCCGCCGACCAGACGCCGAATGTACGCGCGCGTCTGGGCGCGGCGCTGACCACCGCACTGCAGATCGCCGGCGCCGCATTCGTCGCGTCGACGTGTGCCCATCTGCTGCAGTACCTGTTGCTGGTGGTCAATCGTTCGACGACGCTGCCCGGCTGGCTCATCGCACTCAGTACCGTCCTGGTGTTGGCCTCCGGTGCGCTCGCAATTGCCGGATACGTCTATGCGACAGTCATTTTCGTTCGTTGGCTACTTGCGGTCCGGTCTGGGGTGTTCGCCGACCGCGGCTTCTTCGATCCCCGTCCGCGCTGGCAGATCATCCCGCTGGCGGCGATCCCCCTCGTCAACGTGGCCGGTGCGGCCCTGTTGCTCCACGAACCCGCCGCCACCCTCGACGACGTCGCGCGCGGCGCGGCGCTCGCGCACCTGCGAAAGCTGTGGGTGGGGTGGGCGGTGGTCAACGCGGTCGCCGTCGCCACCGTCATCACCTGGTGGGTGGGGGCAGCGTCCGGCTCGATCCAGACGGGCGCGAACGCATTGTTCATGGTCGTGCTCTGTGCGGCCGTCTCGGCGGCATTCGCCTACTGGGCCGCGTCCCGGCTGCCGTCGGTGTTCTCACCGACCGCCGCGCCGGAAAAGGTTCCGGCACATCGATGGGTGGTCGTCGGATGAACGTCGCCGAGCAGGTCTCACGGTCGGGTAAACCCGCGGTCGTCGCGCATCGCGGGGCGTCGGCCGATCTGCCGGAGCACACCCTCCAGGCGTATGAACTCGCGCTCGAGCAGGGTGCCGACGGGCTCGAGTGCGACGTCCGCCTGACGGCCGACCACGAGCTGGTGTGCGTACACGACCGCACCATCGAGCGCACGTCCGACGGCACGGGCATCGTCAGCGAGATGACCCTCGCCGAGCTGCGCGAATTCGACTTCGGCAGCTGGCATCCGTCGGGCAAGCCGGCCACGGTGCTGACCCTCGCGGAATTGCTGACCCTGACCCTCGATTGGCGCCGGCCGGTGCGGCTGTTCATCGAGACCAAACATCCGGTGCGGTTCGGGAGCCTCGTCGAACAACAGTTGCTGGCCCAACTGCACAACTTCGGGGTCGCCGCACCCCCGTCGGCCGATCACAGTCGCGCCGTGGTCATCTCGTTCTCCTCGGCCGGAGTCTGGCGCATCCGCCGCCACGCGCCCATCCTGCCGACGATCCTCCTCGGCGAGACCGCTCGGGTGCTCGGCGGCAGTGCGGCGACCGCGGTCGGGGCGACCGGCATCGGCCCCTCGATCCAGACGTTGCGGTTGCATCCCGAGATCGTCGACAAGGCGGCCGCGGCCGGCCGCGTCACCTACTGCTGGACCGTCGACGACGTCGCCGACGTACAGCTGTGCGCCGATCTCGGCGTGCGCTGGATCGCCACCGATCACCCGCAGAAAGTGCGGGACTGGCTCGTCACCGTCGACTGATTCGGGTCGATGCCGCCGGGCAGCGCGCCCGTGAGAAGGTGGAGCCATGGGCAAGAGCAAGCGGGGCAGTGGTCCGCGTCCGGGCAGTAATCGCGCCGAGCGGGTTGCCGCACGCAAGGAGCGCCAGGCCGCAGCCCTCGCGCCGCCCCCGCGCCCGTTCGCCGGTCTCGCCGCCGAATGCGATCTGGTGGCGCTGCACACCTTCGTCCCGTCGGCGACCGCGGTGCTCGACCTCGTCGAACCGGGACCGCCGCGACCCGAGTTGACCTCGGTACTCCCCGACGACACCGCGATCGCACCGCCTGCCCCCGAAGGGGCGCGCAACGAGGTCGTGCTCGCCACCATCCTGCCCGGTGCGGTCACCGGCATCACCCGCGAGATAAGCGGTGCCACCGAGGCATTGGTGGCGCTGCAAACCGATCCCGACCCAGATGACCTGAGTGGTGCGCTGGCCGCGGCCATCGCGTGGGCCGCCCATGCCGGCCCGGGTGGCGAATATCGGCACGGCGGTGAGACCACACCCGACGGGGCCGCGCGGCCGGCGCTGACCGACGTGCTCAAGGCCGACGCGGAGTTGGAGATCGTCGTGCACGGCGACTTCGCGTGGTGGTTCCCGCCCGGCAACGAGGTGCCGCCGGAGATCGCGGCGATGCTCGAACGGGCCAATGACACCGTGCTGCCGACCGCGCGCATGCATGTCAGCAGCGGCAACGGTGCACCGTGGTGGGTCGACGCGGGCGAACGCGCACATCTGCGCTGGGTGCGTCCCGAACCCGAGGACGAAGTGATGACCGCGCTGGCACGACTGCATGCGGCCGGGCAGCTGAGCCTCGGCGAGGGCTCGCGGTTTGCCGGTTCGTTCCGGACCCACGGCCTGCTGGTCCCGGTCTTCGATCTCGACAACGAACGTCATCACGAAGAGTGGTACGACGAGCTCGACCGGTTCGACGGCCGACTCACCGAGGCGCTCGCCGCGACGACGGAACTGACTCTGGACGAGCGCAGTTCCCGCGACGGTATCCGGGGCCGGCAGGTCACCCTGCGCTGAGCCGAGCCCTCGCGGGGACCGGAAGTCTACGGGCGCGGCAGCCGGGCCCGGGCGTGCGATCGGCGCCGCCGGGACGCGGCCACCCCGAAACTGACGAGGATGATGGCCACGATGGCCGCCGCGAGACTCGCCGACGGCCACCAGTGGGCGAAGCCGTCGCCGATGGCACTGGCGCTGGCGGTGGCGGTGTGCGACCAGGTGCTCGCGCCCAGGATGAAAGCGGCCGCCAGAAAAGTCAGCGCCGTGCCGTAGACGGTTGCCAATGCGGCAAACCATCGGGGCACCGTGGTGAAACGGTCGGGTCGAGGGTTCATGCGCGATGAAGCCATGGGCCCACCCTGCACCACCCTGCTGAAGAATGGCTGAATTTTCGCCGAGTTTCGAAAAATCGGTGAGCAAATGCGGCCAATCGGACTGATCCCACACCGCGGTGGCCGGTCGTCAGCCCGCCTGTCCGTCGACGAATTCCTGCGGGATCTGCCGGCCCTGACGGATGGCGTCGAAGAACTGCTTGGTGGAGTCGTCGACCTCCAGCGAGCTGCCGTCGTCGGTGTCGACGGGTCCACCGTTGGGCGTGGTGATCGTCTGCGGCGAGCTGCGCAACCACCACGCCAGCATCGCGAGATTCCAGATGTGGGTGCCCTTGTCGACGGTCAAGGTGTCCACGGTGCCGCTGACGAACGGGAACAACCGGAACGGATTGAGCAGAACCGACGGACTGGTCGCCTTGGACATCAACGCCGCGAGGAACTTTCGCTGATTTGTCACGCGCATGAGGTCGGCGTTGGCAAAGGCGCGGGTACGGACGAAGCCCAGTGCCTCGCGGCCGTTGAGGGTCTGGCACCCCGGTTTGAGGTTCAGCCCGGCCTTCGGATCGTGGAGCGGGGCGTCGATGCACATGTTCACGCCGCCGACGGCATCGACAAGGGTGTCGAAACCGCCGAAGCCGATCTCGGCGTAATGGTCGATGTGCACCCCCGAGAGCTGCTCGACCGTGCGCACGAGCAGCGTCGGTCCACCGAAGTTGAAGGCGGCGTTGACCTTGTGGCTGCCCTGACCGGGGATCGGCACATAGAGGTCGCGCGGGATGCTGATGATCGAGGTCTTTCCCGACGGTGGTTTGTACACCAGCATGATCGTGTCGGTACGGGCGCCGTCGCTGTCACCGGTGGACAGGTCGCGGCGCTGCTCCGCGGAGAGATCGGCGCGCGAATCGGTCCCCACGATCAGCCAGGTGGTGCCCGGGGTGCTCGCCGGCCGACCGGCGTACGGGGCCAGTGCGTCGACCCGATGCAGTTTGGAGTCGTAGTAGAACATCAGGGCCACCGGCACGATCACCAGGACCAACAAGATGACGAGCACGATCGCCCCGACCCGACGTTTGGTGAGCCGGCGGCCGGTGCGTGGCCGGCGCAGCGACGGTCTGCGCCGGCGACCGGGCCCCTTCGGGGTGGGCTCCCTCGGCGGCGCCGCGCGCGGGTCGTCGGTGCGCGGGCGGCGCGGAGGTGCGCCCGATGACGAATGCCGCTCGCGGGGAGCGGGTTCGGCCGGGCGGGCGCGGCCCGGAATCGCTTCGGGCTGTTGCGGTGGCGCGTACCCGGGAACCCCGGAGTATGCGCGGGGCGGCTCATAGACGTCGTTGCGCGGGCGATTCGGGGGCGCCACCCGCCGGGTCGGTGCGGCGGGGTCCGGGGGCACCGGATGGCGTGGAGTGCCGCCGGGACGCGCGCCCGGCACAAATGGCTGCCGGTCGTCGTACCGGCCATGCGGGCGGGGCGGGCTCTGACGGGGTGAGTTCTGAGGGGGAGGGTTCTGACGGGGTGGGGGTATCGGCGCCGGATTCCGTCGATTCGGGGCGGGCGATGGACCACCGCGTCGTCCCGCATTCGGCGGATCGGGCTGGTTCACCTCATCGAATGTACCGACGTACCCGCCGTGCCCGTGTCATTCACTGCGGTGGCGGGTTTCACCCGACCCAGCCCAGGTGATCGTGCAGCAGCGCATATCCGACGAACGCGATGACGTCGATGACCGCATGGGCGATGACCAGTGGCCACACCCGGTTGGTGAGCTGGTAGTACCGGCCGAAGATCAGGCCCATCACCAGATTGCCCAGCCCGGCACCGACGCCCTGGTAGAGGTGATAG
Source organism: Gordonia sp. DT219 (assembly GCF_049847065.1). Lineage (NCBI taxonomy): Bacteria > Bacillati > Actinomycetota > Actinomycetes > Mycobacteriales > Gordoniaceae > Gordonia > Gordonia sp. DT219. The sequence continues at coordinate 24,172 of NZ_JBNCNR010000021.1, forward strand.
CCCCCGCGTAGCACCGCGCTGGCGGCCAGCGACGCGTTCTCCGACGCCCCGAGCTGGCGTAACCGGGTGATGAAGTAGGCGACGACGACGATCTCCTCGGCCGCCGCGTTGCCGATGGCGAGAAGGATGTAGAGCGGCCAGTGCCACCAGGTGCCGCCGGTCTCGCTGGGTACGAGGTGAGCATTCATCCCCAGGGCCCGCGCCGCGGCGACCAGCCCGAGCCCGGGCAGCCCGATGACCGCGGCCAGCGTCAGGCCGGGCGGGATGTCGGGAGTGCGCACCCGGCCCAGACCGAGACGACCCAGCACGAGTCCGCTGCGCCAGAGCAGATAGGCACCGAGGGCGGCGATGGCGTACAGGCGGGCCGCGCCCATCAGCTGCCGGAGCAGATCGATCGCGGCTACCGACGACTGGCTGGGGTTGAGGGCCACCGTGGCGTTGCCGACCCCGCTCGTCACCTGGATCTCGACCAGCGACAGAATCGCCGACAGTGCCGAGAAGCCGAAGGTGAGCACGCCGACGATGACGAGCTCGATGATCAGTCCGCGTCGTTCCCGTGGGTCGGTGACCACCGCCACCTGCGCCTGGACCGGGGGACGCACCAACGACGAGACCCGCATGGGTGGTCAGACTACGGTGCGGCGCCGACTCCGGACCGCTCAGCCGGGCAGGCTGTTGAGGAACGGGCAGCCGGCCAGCGAGCGCAGCGCACGGGAGAGCTCGCCGACGTCGTCGACGGGACGCGGGAAGGGCAGTCGCACGTCGGCGTCGCCGTCGGCTCCCTCGACGCGGAACCGGATGCCGAAGCGGTCGAGTCCGAGCGGCCGGACGCGCCCCTTGCGGAGATCGCCCGGAAGCTTGCGGGCGAGTCGGCCGACCACGTCGGCGTGGTCGGCGTCGAGGTGCACGAGCCACTCGCTCTCGTAGGACCAGAACGGGTCGGGTACGGCGGCCGCGAGTTCGGTGGCCGAGACGGCTGCCGCACCGGAACTGCCGGCCACCACCGCACTGCCCACCTGCAGCCGGATCATCGAGCGTCCGTGTCCGATGTCGAGGAGGCTGCCTTCGGGATGTTCGGCGGCGATCTCGACGGCCAGATCCCGTTCGAGTTCACACGGCACCGCGTGTGCGGTGCCGCTGAGCCAGATCAGCGACCGCACGCGTTCGCGCAGGTCGATGGGGGCGCAGTCGGTGATCTCGACCATCGCGGGCACGCCGTCGACGGTATGGGTCGCAAGGTCGAGTACGGCGCAGTCGCTGGGCACCAGCAGGAAGGCCTGTGACTCGAACAGGTGGATCAGATCGACCGGGGCCGGTTCGCTGCCGGCGGGCCGGCCCGGATCCTCCACCGCGAGGATCGCGGTGGAGGCGCGGCGGCAGGCGGTCGCGATCGCCTCGGCGTCCGACGGACGGTCGGTGATGGCACGTGTCATGGTGGTCCTCACTGATCTGGGGAGAATCCGGCGTCCGGCCTTGGCGGGACCGGCAACGCGACGGCTCTACCAAGGTGACCCTAACCTAAATCCAGAGACGTCTGTCGTCAATGGTGAGAATCGCGCTGCTCGAATGTTTACCGGGCTCTTCACGTGACCCTGTTTCCTTGGCTTTTCACGTGACCCTGTTTCCTGGGCTTTTCACGTGACACAGTCCACTAGGCTTTTGACGTGACCCAGTTCGCGTACTTCGGCCCGCCCGGAACGTTCACCGAGATGGCCCTCGACCGGTTCCTCGCGGACGCCCCGCTGCTGGGCGAGCTGGTCGGCCGGACCGGTGCCATGGCCATCTCAAACATCAGCAAAGTGGCGGCGAGCAGTCCGGTGGCCACCATCGAATCCGTGCGTTCGGGGCATGCGGAGTTCGCCTGCGTGCCCATCGAGAGCTCGCTCGAGGGATCGGTGCCCGCCACCATGGACGCGTTGGTCCCTGACCCCGGCGCCCTCGTGCCCCGGGTGCAGGTGTTCGCGGAGGTGAATCTGGACATCGCCTTCACCATCGCCGCGCGGCCGGATACCACCGCCGCAGACGTTCGTTCGATCGCGGCGTATCCCGTCGCCTCGGCGCAGGTTCGTGCGAGCGTCGAGAAGCTTTTTCCCGGAGCCGAATTCGTCACCGCATCGTCCAATGCGGCGGCGGCGATCGACGTCGCGGCCCGACGCGCCGACGCGGCGGTGTCGACGCGGCTGGCCGCCGACGGAGCCGGGCTGACGGTTTTGGCCGACGGTGTGAGTGACGCGACCGACGCCGTCACCCGCTTCCTGCTGATCGGCCGCCCGGGCGCGCCGCCGGCGCCCACCGGCGCCGACCGGACGTCGGTGATCCTCGAACTCTCCAACGAGCCGGGCAGCCTGATGGCGGCGATGAACGAATTCGCCTCACGCGGAATCGATCTCACACGAATCCAGTCCCGGCCGCGGCGCGACGTGGAACGTGGCACCACGATGCCCGGCCACTATCACTTCTTTCTCGATGCGGTCGGGCACATCGAGGACGCCGCCATCGCCGAGGCGCTGCAGGCGCTATATCGGCGCTCGGAGCGGATAACGTTTCTCGGGTCGTGGTCAGCCGACGCGGGTGGCGGCACTCCGCCGCCCGACCATCGTGCCGGCGCGCAATGGCTGGCCCGGATACGTCGGGGCGCAGACTGATGGCCCGGTTGCATCTGGTTCGCCACGGCGAGACCACCGCCAACGTGATGCGCCGCCTCGACACCGCACTGCCCGGCGCGGCGTTGACGGATTTCGGTGTGCGTCAAGGTGTTCGGTACGGTCTGGAGAACCGTCTGCAAGTGACCGGCGAGTCGGCCGGGCGGCCGGCGGTGCTGGTCAGTTCGCTGGCCCGCCGGGCGCAGCAGACCGCCGAGCTGATCGGCTCGGTGTGGGAGGTCGACCCCGAGGCCGTCGAGGGGATCCACGAGGTGCAGGCCGGTGAGCTCGAGGACCGCAGCGACGATGAGGCGCACGGGGTCTTCCGTGAGGTCCTCGACGCCTGGTACGGCGGCGCACCGCAGACCCGCATCCCCGGTGGCGAATCCCTCCAGATGGTCTACGACCGCTATCTACCGGCCATCGACGAACTCGCGAAGCGGCACCTGAGCGGGCCCGACGCCACCGACGTGGTGGTCGTCAGCCATGGGGCAGCCATTCGGCTGGTTGCGGCCCGGCTGGCCGGGATCGATGGAAAGTTCGCCGCCGCAACACATCTGCCCAATGCGGGCAGCGTCGAACTCGAATACCGCGACGGGCTGTGGGTGTGTCACCGCTGGGGCGCCATCCGGGCGCCGTTCGGGCAGGCCGTCGACGAACCACTGGTCGTCGACGGGAATCCGATGGGCTGAGCGGTAGCACACGCCTCCGACAGAATCGCGCGCCCATCTGAACTGCGGAAAATGTTGTCCACAAACAGTATTCGTTGCACAGCTCCAGGCAAGAGCGTGGGATCTTGTCGGTGGGTTCGCGTAGGATGGAGTCACCGCAAGAGCATCCAGGGGGATTCCATGATCGACGACACCGCGCTTTCGGCTTCACTGTCCGCGGAGCTTTCGGCTGACCTGTTCGCGGGCCTCATCACCCAACTCGACGACCGCACCTTCCGCGCGGACATCACCTCACGAGAAGCGTTCGCGGCAATGCAGCAACTGATCACCTTGCGCAACATGCTCGATCACCTCGCAGCCACCATGACCGGTGAGTTCGACCGCCTCAAAATGACCGCGCCCCAAGGCCGGTCGGTACGACAACTGTTGATCACCATGGGAATCGCCCCGGCTGTTGCCAGCCGACTCGTCCGCGTCGGCACCACCACGGAGCTCGACGGCCTGCGTATCCACACCGTCGACGGTGCGATATCCCTCGACCACGCCGACGCGGTCGTCCTCGGACTCACCCACATCGAATCCCGCGCCGGAGAACCCATCACCCCCGAGCAACGCCGCGACCACACCGTCTCCACCACGTCGCGCTACGACATCCTTTTGACGCTCAACGCCCACCAGCCCGACCGGTCTGCCCTGCAACACATGGGGCCGGTCACCGACCAACTCGCCACCACATTGACGTGTGACGCCCAACTGACTGTCGCCATCCTCGACGACGAACAAGCGCCCCTACAACTCGGACGCCGTAAACGCCTGTTCACCAATGCCCAACGCAAAGCGTTCATCCTGCGCGACGAATGCTGCGTGAAGTGTGGTGCACCCGCGTCGCGGACCCAGTCGCACCATTTGCGGCATTGGGCCGACGGTGGCCCCACCGACCTCGACAACGGCTGCCTGCTCTGCACCAGCTGCCACCACGACGTTCACGATCGCGCCGGCGCCGGGAGCGAAGCGAGCGGGCCGAATGATTACTGGGATGTGGTGATGGGGTTCGACCGGCATCCGTGGCTGATCCCACCGGCCACGGTCGACCCGAAACGACGACCACTACCGGCCTACAACCGGCGAACGCTACGCCTCGACAACGCTGCCTGACCACACTGGCCGCCTGAAACAGGCTTGCCCGCAACAACTTTCTGACCCCGCACCCGGCCCGCCGGGGCTGCAATTGTTGTTTGAGAACTTCATAGGGCGCCGGCCCGGCACCCAGGCTTCCGCTGCTCAGCCCCACCCGTGGGTGTGTAGCCAGTCATCGTCGATGCCGAAGTGGTGGCCGATCTCGTGGACGACGGTGATTGCCACCTCGTGCACCACCTGCTCGCGGCTGTGGCACATCGCGAGGATCGGATCCCGGTAGATATGGATCGTGTCGGGAAGGAACCCGCCGTAGTCGTGTGTCCGTCTGGTCAGTGCCACACCGGAATACAGGCCCAAAATGTGCGGAGCCTCCGGGTTGTGTGGCTCGATCAGGATCACCACGTTGCTCATCGCGTCGGTGAGTTCGCCCGGAATCGAGTCGAGGGCGTCGCCCACCAACTCCTCGAACTCGTCGTCACGCATCCGTACCGGCATGCCCGGGCCTATCCGGCCGGGGCCGGTGTCTCGAACGGATTGGGAACGACGCCGGGCGGCAGCGGTACCGGCGTGGGCAAGGCCCGTCCGGGCGGCCCCTGCTCCGGCGGCTGGGGGATCTTGCCGTTGATCAGCACGGCGCCGCGGGCATCACCGACGAGGGTCGCGAAGCCACCCTGGTCCGGAAGACCCATGAAGCACACGATCTTACGGCTTCCCGAGAGCCAGCGCGGTTCACTGATCACCGACCACTGGGTATTGAGGCCGGTGGCATCGAGCTTCTGCTTGCCGCCGACGAATCGCTCGGCCTGGCCCGGACATATCGTTGCCAGGTACTCGTTCTGCGCCTTCTCGCCCGGCCACGGCTTACCCGAGGTCGCATCGCCGAACTGCTGCCCGAGGTCGACGATCCCGGTGGTCTGAAATGCATGGGGCTCAGAGCATCCCACCACCGTAGGCGGCGACGCGACGCGTCGTGTCTGCGTGTCGATGCCGATACAGGTGCCCGCCGGCCACTGGAAGGACTGATCCTGATCGGCGACCTTGCCTGCGAACAATTGGGGGGTGCCATCGGCGCCGGTCACCTGCAGTCCGCACCGCAATTCGCGGGCGCCCTTGTCCCACTGTTGTTCCGAGGGATACATCAGGCCAACCGAGAATCGCCCGTCCGGGTCGAGACGGCCGGCGAGGTAGCGGTTGACGATGACCGGGCACTGTTCGTCGCGGATCTGGCCGAACCGCTCCGGCCCGGGCCACCGCGCGGAATCACCGAACTCCGACCCCGGCAGCAGCGCGGTGTCCAGGGCGCCGGCCACCTCGAAGCGGTGCTCGTCGGTGCACACCACCTTCGATGGTTCGCCCGGCCTGTTCTCCGGCCACGTCAGACAGTCCCCGGGATTCGACTGGGTGAATGCGTTCTCGGCGAGCCGGTCGTGCTGGCCGATGTCGGTGGTCCCGACACTGCCGCGATCGTTGAACGCGCCCATCGCGAACGCGACGCCCGCGGCGACGAGGGCGCCGATCACGATCGCGGCCAGCCCGATCCGCACGGCGTTGCGCTGCACTCGGCTGCGGGGTGGCGGGGACTCGGCCGGCGTGAACTGCGTGGTCGGCTGGTCGTCGTACTTCGTCAAATCGACGGCTCGGCTGTCCGGCTCGTCGCGGGCGACGTCGTCGTCGTGCTCGTCGCGGTGGGCTTCGTCACTCATCGCCCTCCATGATGCCTGGTCGGTCCACAGACTCCGAGCGCGCCACGTCCTACACTCGGCGAGGTGACTTCCGATCCCGGCGAGATCGATCCCGAGGTCATCGCCCTGGCCACCCGCCTGTTCGGGCTGGCACGGGCCGGCACGACGGCCGAGCTGGCCGCGTACCTCGACGCCGGCGTGCCCGCCGACCTGCGCAATCAAGCCGGCGACTCGCTTCTGATGCTGGCCGCCTACCACGGCCACGCCGACACCGTCGCAGCCCTTCTCGCACGCGGCGCCGACGCGGATCTGGCCAACGACCGTGGGCAGAGTCCGCTGGCGGGCGCGGTGTTCAAGGGCCACGACGACGTGGTCACGGTGTTACTCGGGGCGGGCGCCGACCCGCACCACGGCGCGCCCACCGCCCACGACACCGCCCTCATGTTCGGGCGTGCGGACTACCTCGCACGATGGGGCGATCCCGCCGACGAGCACTGACGAATCCGGCGACGCGATCTGCACATCCGGCACTCCTGGCCGGGGGTTGCACGGCAGCTCAAGTAGGGTTTGAAGTCGTGATCGACCTCAAGATTGTGCGCGAAGATCCCGACCGTGTCCGCGCCTCGCAGCGGGCCCGCGGTGAGGACCCCGGTCTGGTGGACCAACTACTCGATGCCGATGTCACGCGGCGCTCGGCGATCGTCGAGGCCGACTCGTTGCGTTCCGAGCAGAAGGCGCTGGGCAAACAGGTCGGCAAGGCCGCGCCCGAGGAGAAGACGCAGCTGCTGGCCAAGGGCAAAGAACTCGCCGATCAGGTCAAGGCTGCCGTCGCCCGGCAGACCGAGGCCGACGCGAAGTCGCAAGTCGCCCACGCCGCGATCGCCAATATCGTCGAGGGAGCGCCGTCCGGGGGTGAGGACGACTACGTCGTACTCGAGCACGTCGGTGAGCCGACGGTCATCGACAACCAGAAGGATCATGTCGAGCTCGGCGAATCCCTCGGTCTGTTCGACATGGAACGCGGGGCCAAGGTGTCGGGGTCGCGGTTCTACTTCCTCACCGGGCAGGGTGCGCTGCTTCAACTGGGCTTGCTCACGATGGCCGCCCAGAAGGCCACCGCCAACGGCTTCACCCTGATGATCCCGCCGGTGCTGGTACGTCCGGAGGTCATGGGCGGCACCGGCTTCCTCGGCGCGCACGCCGACGAGGTGTATCACCTCGACAAGGACGACGACCTGTACCTCGTGGGTACCTCCGAGGTGCCGCTGGCCGGCTATCACATGAACGAGATCCTCGATCTGTCGGACGGACCGAAGCGTTACGCCGGCTGGTCGACCTGCTTTCGCCGGGAGGCCGGCTCGTACGGCAAGGACACCCGCGGCATCATCCGCGTCCACCAGTTCGACAAGGTCGAGGGCTTCATCTACTGCCGACCCGACGAGGCCGAGGCCGAGCACCAGAAACTGCTGCACTGGCAACGCGAGATGCTCGCCGCGATCGACGTGCCCTATCGCGTCATCGACGTGGCCGGCGGCGACCTCGGGTCGTCGGCGGCCCGCAAATTCGACTGCGAGGCGTGGGTGCCGACGCAGAACACGTACCGCGAGCTGACATCGACGTCGAATTGCACGACGTTCCAGGCGCGCCGGCTCTCGACCCGCTACCGCGACGAGAACGGTCGGCCGCAGATCGCCGCGACCCTGAACGGCACCCTCGCGACCACGCGCTGGATTGTGGCGATCCTGGAAAACCATCAGCAGCCCGACGGTTCGGTGCGGCTACCTGCCGAGCTGGCGCGATTCGTCGGCACCGATCTGCTGACCCCGGCATGATGGCGAGATCGGTTCCGCAGGGATAGGCACGACATGATGATGGGCGTCATTGCCGCGGTCATCGGTTCGATCGCGTTCGCACTCGCGGCGGTCCTGCAATCGATGGCCGCCGAATGGACTGCGCGGCGGGAGGCCGACGACCCCACCGCCACCCCCGGCTCGGTGGCCACCCAGGCGCCGCCGAGTCTGCGGTCCACCGTCCGCACCATCATCAGATGGCCGTTCCTGCTCGGCCTGCTCTTCGACGTCGTCGGCTTCGGTGCCACCATCCTGTCGGCGCGTCTGATCCCACTGTTCTTGTCGCAGTCCATCATCGCCGCACGACTCGTGGTCACCGCAGTACTGGCGATGCTGATCCTGCACGTGGCCCTGCGCCGGCGGGATTGGATCGCCGGCTCGGTGGTCATCGCCGCACTGGTGCTGCTCGCGGTGGGCGCGGGCCCGGAGGGAACGCGCAACGACTATTGGATGCACTGGGCGACGCTGGCGGCGACGTTCGTGCTGTTCGGTCTCGGACTGGTGTTGATGCGGGTGCTGCACAAGCACATCGCGTCGGCCACCGGTCTGGTCGCCGGCGCGATGTTCGGTGTGATGGCGGTGGCATCGCGTGTGCTCTACGGTGTCTCACCGTTCTCGGTCAGTCAGTTGCTCACCGATCCGGCGCTCTACGGACTCGTGCTCAGCGGCATCCTCGGCTTCTATCTGTTCACCGTCGCGTTGCAGACCGGGTCGGTCAACGGTGCCGCCGCCGCCCTCGTCGTCGGCGAGACGGTGATCCCCGGTGCGATCGGGATCCTGCTGCTCGGCGACACCATCAACAACGGCTGGGAGATTCCGACCATCGTCGCGTTCGTCGCCGCCGTCATCGGCGGGGTGATCGTGTCGTCGTCGAGCGCGGTGCAGGCCGTCGAGCATGCCGAGGCCGCGGCCTATCACCACGAGCACCGGCCGCGCCAACTCGGGCCCGCACCCGTCGACAAGGCCTGAGACATGCTGATCGGGCTGATCGCGGCCGTCATCGCGGCTCTCGCCTACGGAACCGCGTCGGTGCTGCAGGCGCGCGGCGCGGCGCAGGTCGACGACGGCGCCGCCGCGCACGGACAGGTGCCGAGCGCGTCGTCGACCTTCGCCGCGATGATCACCGTCTCGTTCCTGGGCGGCCTGGCCCTCGACACCCTCGGCTTCGCCGGCAACATGGTGGCCGCGCGAACGATGCCGCTGTTCGTCGCCCAACCGATCATCGCCGCGAATCTGGTGGTCACTGCCTTGCTGGCCACCGTGATGCTGCATGCGCGGCTGTCGGCGCGCGACTGGACGGGCATCGTCGTCGTCGTCGCATCGCTGGCGGTCCTGGGCGTCGCGGCCGGGCAGGAGGGACACCGGGATGCCGGTGACCTCCTGCATTGGGGCGTGCTCGTCGTCGGCGCCGTGCTCGTCGCGGCCGGGCTGGTGCTGATGCGGTTCTCCGGCGCCCGGGTTGCCGTGGGTGCCGGGCTGCTCGGTGGTGTGCTGTTCGGCTGCCTGGCCGTCGCCGTGCGCATCGTCGACGGGATCTCGCCGTTCGACCTTGCCCGGCTGCTCACCGACCCGGCCGCCTACACGATCATCGTCTGCGGCGTGGGCGGCTTCTATCTGTTCACCGTCGCACTGCAGACCGGGTCGGTCAGCGCCGCCTCTGCCGCACTCGTCGTCGGGGAGACCGTGGTGCCCGGCGTGGCGGGCATCGTGTTGCTGGGTGACACCGTGCGCGCCGGCTGGGCCGTCGTCGCGGTGATCGCCTTCTGCGCCGCGGTTGCCGGTGCCGTGATCGTCGCGATGTCGTCGGCGGTGGCGAGCACCGAGGGTTGAGGGCGCCGCGCCGAGCGCACCGAGGTAGCACCGCGCGGAAACCGTGCTCCGGACAACGTGTAGGGATCTGACCAATCGGGTACGCGCTACTGATTACCGGTAGCGCACCCCGAGGAGGTTCCGTGAGTAAGACACTCGCCGACGTCGTTTTGTCCCGATTGCGTGAATGGGGCGTGAGTCAGGTGTTCGGTTATCCCGGTGACGGGATCAACGGACTGCTGGCCGCGTGGGCGCGCGCCGACGACAAACCGCAGTTCGTGCAGTCACGCCACGAGGAGATGAGCGCCTTCGAGGCCGTCGGTTTCGCGAAATTCTCCGGCCACGTGGGGGTGTGCGCGGCGACGAGCGGCCCGGGCGGGGTGCATCTGCTCAACGGACTCTACGACGCCAAGCTCGACCATGTGCCGGTCGTGGCGCTGGTCGGGCAGACGGAGCGGTCGGCGATGGGTGGGTCGTATCAGCAAGAAATCGACATGCTCTCGCTGTACAAGGACGTGTGCAGTGAATACATCCAGATGTGTACCGTGCCCGAGCAGATCCCGAATCTGCTCGATCGGGCCATTCGAACCGCGTTGAGCGAGCGCGCGCCGACCGCGATCATCTTCCCGTCCGACGTCTTCGAACTCGAGTACACGCCGCCGCAGCACGCGTTCAAACAGGTGCCCTCCAGCATGGGTATCGAGCCCGCCTCCGCGGCCCCCGACAAGGAGTCCGTGGCACGAGCGGCGTCGGTGCTCAACGAGGGCAAGAAGGTCGCGATGCTCATCGGGCAGGGTGCGCGTGGTTGCGTCGAGGAGGTCACCCAGGTCGCCGAGGCGTTGGGCGCGGGCTGCACCAAGGCGCTGCTGGGCCGCGACGTCCTCCCGGACACCCTGCCATGGGTCACCGGCTCGATCGGCCTGCTCGGTACCACCGCCAGCTACCACCTGATGCGTGACTGCGACACCCTGCTGACCGTCGGATCGAACTTTCCCTACAGCCAGTTCCTCCCGGAATTCGGGCAGGCCCGTGGCGTCCAGATCGACCGGTCGGGCAAGTGGATCGGCATGCGCTACCCCAACGAGGTCAATCTCGTCGGCGACGCCAAAGCGACACTGCAGCAGTTGCTTCCGCATCTGGAGTACAAGCAGGACCGGTCCTGGCGGGAGTCGGTCGAAAAACATGTGCAGCGATGGGACAAGACCGCGCAACGGCAGGCGATGACCGACGCCGATCCGATCAATCCGATGCGGATCTTCCACGAGTTCTCCCGGCGGGCGCCGTCGGACGCGATCGTGACCGCCGACTCCGGCTCCGCCGCGAACTGGTATGCCCGCCACATCGTCTTTCGCGATCAGATGCGCGGGTCGTTGTCGGGCACGCTGGCCACGATGGGGCCGGCGGTGCCGTATGTGATCGGCGCGAAGTGGGCGCACCCGGAACGGCCCGCGATCGCCTTCGAGGGCGATGGGGCGATGCAGATGAACGGCATGGCCGAGCTGCTGACGATCGCGCACTACTGGCAGCAGTGGAGCGATCCGCGGCTGGTGGTCGCCGTGCTGCACAACAACGACCTCAACCAGGTGACCTGGGAACAGCGTGCGATGACCAAGTCGCCGAAATTCAAAGCATCCCAGGATCTTCCGGAGATGGACTACGCCGGCTTCGCGCGCAGCATCGGACTGGGCGGCATCAACGTCGACGACGTCGGCCGGCTCGGGGATGCCTGGGACAAGGCACTGGCCGCCGAGGAGCCCACGGTGCTCGACGTCCGCTGTGATCCGAGTGTTCCGCCGATCCCGCCGCATGCCACACGTGAGCAGGCGATGTCGCTCAGTGCCGCGTTGGTCAAGGGCGACGAGGATGCCTGGGGCATCATCAAGGAGGGCGCGAAACAGAAGGTGCAGCAATACCTTCCCGGCACCAAAGCAGAAGACGGTGAGTAGCGTCGAGGCCGCCGAATCCACTGGGCCACAATCACGCTGGGCCGAACTTTCCGGCCGTCTCGCTCGGGAGCTCGACGGTGAGGTCCGATTCGACAGTGGCACGCGCGGTGCGTATTCCACCGATGCCTCCGACTTCCGGGAGGTTCCGATCGGGGTGGTGGTACCGAGAACGATCGAGGACGGCGTCCGGGCCATCCATGCCTGCCGCGACGCCGGCGCGCCGATCGTATCCCGGGGCGGGGGCACCAGTTTGGCGGGACAGTGCACCAACCACGCCGTGATGATCGACTGGTCCAAATACTGCAACCAGATCGTGTCGGTCGACGCGCAACGGCGCCGGGCCGTGGTCGAACCCGGCGTGGTGCTCGATGATCTCAACCGCGCACTCGCCGGGCACGGGCTGGAATACGGGCCGCGTCCCTCGACCCACCCGAATTGCACACTCGGCGGCATGATCGGCAACAACTCGTGTGGTGCGACGGCACAGCGGACCGGCAAGGTCGTCGACAACATCGCGCGCCTCGAGGTGATGCTGTACGACGGCACCCGATTCTGGTGTGGGGCAACCGGTGACGACGAATACGATGCCATCGAACGGCATGGCGATCCGGTGTCGGCGATCTACCGGCAACTGCGGCGGCTGCGCGACGAGTATGCCGACGACATCCGCCGCGGATATCCGGACATTCCGCGCCGCGTCTCCGGCTACAATCTCGATTCATTGTTGCCGGAGCACAACTTCGACGTCGCCGGACTACTCGTCGGCAGCGAGGCCACCCTGGTGACCGTGCTCCACGCCGAAATCGAGCTCGTGCCGGTGCTTCCCGAGCGCGCTGTCGTCGTGCTCGGCTACGACAGCGTTGCCGACGCGGCCGACCACGTCCCCGTCGTCATCCGATCGGACCCCATCGCACTCGAAGGGCTCGACCATCGGCTGATCGTCGACGAGCAACGCAATCACATCGATCCGGATGCGTTGCACGACCTTCCGGCGGGCAAGGCCTTCCTCATGGTCCAATTCGGTGGCCAGACGCGAGCGGAGGTCGCCGATGCCGTCGCGCGGCTGCGGTCGGATCTCGGTATCGGCAAGGACGACCCGCACGTCTCGGTACTCAAGGACCCGGCCGTCGAGGACAAACTCTGGCAGGTACGAGAGGCCGGACTCGGCGCCACGGCCCACGTCCCCGGTCAGCCCGACACCTGGCCGGGCTGGGAGGATTCCGCGGTCGCGCCCGACCGGCTCGGCGACTACATCCGGGATCTGCAGGGACTCTACGAGAAGTACGGATACCTGGGCGAGACCGCGCCGAGTATCTACGGTCACTTCGGGCAAGGATGCGTGCACACGCGAATCCCGTTCGACCTGACCAGTGCCCAAGGAGTGGCGACCTACCGGGCGTTCATGTCCGACGCGGCACGGCTGGTCGCGGATTACGGTGGCTCGCTGTCGGGTGAGCACGGCGATGGGCAGGGGCGGGGCGAGTTGCTGCCCATCATGTTCGGTGACCGCCTGGTGTCGGCGTTCGGGGAGTTGAAGCGGATCTTCGACCCGCACAACCGGATGAATCCGGGCAAGGTCGTCGATCCCGATCCGCTCGACAGCGACCTCCGGCTGGGCGCCGCATGGCAACCGACGAATCCGACCGATCTGCATTTCACCTATCCCGACGACGACGGCTCATTCGTCCGGGCCGCCAATCGCTGTGTCGGCGTGGGCAGATGCCGGCAGCACAGCCACTCCGGCGGATCGGTCATGTGCCCCTCGTATCAGGTGACCGGGGAGGAGGAGGATGCCACCCGCGGGCGCGCGCGGCTGCTCTTCGAGATGATCGGCGGACATCCCGACAGCACCATCACCGACGGCTGGCAATCGACCGAGGTGCGTGATGCGCTGGACCTCTGTCTCTCGTGCAAGGGATGCAAAGCCGATTGCCCGGTGAACGTCGACATGGCGACCTACAAGGCCGAGTTCCTCGCCCACCACTACGCGGGCCGGCTGCGCCCGCGCGCCCACTACACGATGGGTTGGTTACCGGTGGCCGCTGCCGCCATCGGACATATCCGCGCAGGCAGACTCGTCAATGCGTTGGCCGCACAACGGCCGCTGGCCCGCATCGGCACCCGGATCGCCGGCCTCGAGGACCGTGCGATCCCACGGTTTGCTTCAACAACGTTGCAGCAGTGGTGGTCTCGTCGGCCCACTGGGTATCCGGTGGCCAAGCCGTCTCGTGGAACGGTGATGCTGTGGCCGGACACCTTCACCAACCATTTCCATCCACATATCGGCCAGGCCGCGGTCCGGGTTCTCGAGGACGCCGGGTGGCAGGTCCGGATTCCCCACGGCGACTTGTGTTGTGGGCTGACGTGGATCTCGACTGGGCAACTCGACGTCGCCGAGAAGGTGCTGCGCCGCACGCTCGACGCGCTGGCCGATCATCTGCGTGCCGGTGGACTCGTCGTCGGTCTGGAGCCCAGTTGTACTGCGGTGTTCCGCGCCGATGCCATCGAATTGCTCGGCGACGAGGAACTCCTGCGGCGGCTGCGCGATCAGACGGTGACGCTCGCGGAGCTCCTCGACGCGCACACCCCCGGATGGCAGCTACCGAGCCGTGGTGGCACCGATGGTACGGGCCCGGCGGCCGCGCTCGTGCAAACCCATTGCCACCAGCATGCGGTGATGGGCACCGACGCCGATCGGTCGGTGCTCGAGACCGCAGGCATCGACGCGACCTTCATGGAATCGGGATGCTGCGGGCTGGCAGGCAATTTCGGCTTCGAGCCCGGTCATCTCGACGTCAGCGTCGCCTGTGCCGAGCAGTCGATGCTGCCCTCGATCCGCGACGCGCCCGCGCAGACCGAAGTGCTGGCCGACGGATTCAGCTGCCGCACCCAGATCGCCGAACTCGACAGCGGTGGCCGGGTCGGACGTCATCTGGCCGAACTCCTCGCCGACCGGATCGACGGCAACCGATGACGTTCGAGCTACGCACCGAGAGCCGCCGATTTCCGACTCCCCACCCGGAGGAGGACGGCACCTTGCGCTGGGACGCCACCACGGCGGTGGTGGTGACCATCGCGGCCGGTGACCACACCGGGCTCGGCTGGACCTACGGTCACCGCGCGGCCACCGAGGTGATCGACACGGTGTTGCGGTCGGCGTTGCACGACGACGACCTCGCCGACCCACCCCGATGCTGGCAGGCGATGGTACGGGCGTGCCGGAATGTCGGCAGCACCGGACTGGTGATGCAGGCGATCAGCGCCGTCGACATCGCCCTGTGGGATCTGCGGGCCCGCACGCTCGACGTCGGCCTCACCACGCTGTGGGGCGAGATGCATTCGCGCGTAGAGGTCTACGGATCGGGTGGGTTCGTCAACGAGGATGCCGAGCAGCTCCGCGGATACGTCGACGAGTGGTCACGCCTAGGGTGCCGCGGCATGAAGATCAAGATCGGGGAGGCCGGCGGTACGGCAATCGAGCGCGATCTGTCGCGCGCGACCGCATTGGTCGACCAGGCACCCACGGGCGCCGACTGCATGGTCGATGCCAATGGTGCCTATACCCGCGGCCAGGCGGTCCGGGTCGGCCACGAGCTGGATCGGATGGGCATCACCTGGTTCGAGGAACCGGTGACCAGCGACGACCTGGTGGGCCTGGCGTCGCTGCGCGAGCGACTCGACTGCGATGTCACCGCGGGCGAGTACGTGTGGAACATCACCGACGCCGAACGCACGGCACCGGCGGTCGACTGCCTGCAACTCGATGTGACGCGTTGCGGCGGATACACCGCCTGGTTCCGCTGCGCGGGTATCGCCGCCGCGCATCACCTCGACGTCTCGGCGCACTGCGCTCCGGCGCTCCACACCCCGGTGGCTGCGGCCACGCCGAATATCCGGCACATCGAATACTTCGCCGACCACGCCCGCCTCGAGCCCCACCTGGCCGACGGCGTCCCCGAGGTCATCGACGGAGCACTGAAGCCGTCGGCATCCGCAGGCCACGGCATGACGCTCGCCGCCGCACACTGACCCGCGCGGAATTCTCATCAGGAGGTCGACCCCGTGTCCACCGTCGAAAAGCCACGGACGGCCCCCGTTGCCGCGGCGCCGTACCCCGCACGGGGGCTCCACGGCAGCTTCATCTACCGGATGATCACCACCACCGACCACAAGCTGATCGGGCAGATGTACATCGTGGCGTGTATCGCCTTCTTCTTGATGGGCGGCCTGATGGCGCTGTTGATGCGCACCGAACTCGCGCAACCCGGGCTGCAGTTCCTCTCCAATGAGCAGTACAACCAGATGTTCACCATGCACGGCACCGTGATGCTGTTGCTGTACGCGACCCCCATCGTCATCGGCTTCGCGAATGTGGTGTTGCCCTTGCAGATCGGCGCCCCCGACGTCGCCTTCCCGCGTCTCAACGCCCTCAGTTTCTGGCTGTTCGTGTTCGGTGGCGCCGTGGTTCTGGCCGGCTTCCTCACCCCGGGTGGCGCCGCCGATTTCGGGTGGACCGCCTACACGCCGCTCAGCGACGCCATGAACTCACCGGGCGTCGGCGGCAATCTGTGGGCGATGGGTCTGGCCGTCTCCGGTGTCGGCACCATTCTCGGCGCGGTCAACATGATCACCACCGTGGTGTGCTTGCGCGCACCGGGTATGACCATGTTCCGGATGCCGATCTTCACCTGGAACATCCTGGCCACGAGCATCATGATCCTGATCGCGTTCCCACTGCTCACCGCGGCGCTGATGGGATTGATGGCCGACCGCATCTTCGGTGCCCACGTCTTCGATCCCGCAATCGGCGGCGCGGTCCTGTGGCAGCATCTGTTCTGGTTCTTCGGACACCCGGAGGTCTACATCGTGGCGTTGCCGTTCTTCGGCATCGTCACCGAGATCTTCCCGGTGTTCTCCCGTAAGCCGGTCTTCGGCTACACGGGGCTGGTCTATGCGACCTTTGCCATCGCCTTGTTGTCGATGTCGGTGTGGGCCCATCACATGTTCGTGACCGGTGCCGTGCTGCTGCCGTTCTTCTCCGCGATGTCGATGCTGATCGCGATACCCACCGGGATCAAGTTCTTCAACTGGATAGGAACGATGTGGAAGGGACAGTTGACCTTTGAGACACCTATGCTGTTCTCGGTGGGATTCCTGGTGACATTCCTCTTCGGTGGGCTCTCCGGAATCATCCTGGCCTCCCCGCCGCTGGATTTCCACGTCCACGACACCTACTTCGTCGTCGCCCACTTCCATTACGTGCTCTTCGGCACCATCGTGTTCGCCACCTTCGCCGGCATCTACTTCTGGTTCCCCAAGATGACCGGGCGGATGCTGAACGAGAAACTCGGGAAGGTCCACTTCTGGTTGACCTTCATCGGTTTTCACACCACCTTCCTGGTGCAGCACTGGCTCGGCAACGAGGGCATGCCCCGCCGTTATGCCGATTACCTTCCGTCCGACGGATTCACGACGCTGAACGTCGTCTCCACCGTCGGTGCCTTCATCCTCGGGGTGTCCACGATTCCGTTCCTGTGGAACGCCTTCCGCAGCTACCGCTACGGCGAGGTGGTCACCGCCGACGACCCGTGGGGCTTCGGCAATTCACTTGAATGGGCCACCAGTTGCCCGCCGCCCCGGCACAACTTCACCGAACTGCCGCGCATCCGGTCCGAGCGGCCGGCCTACGAGCTGCACTATCCCCATATGCGGCAACGAATACGCGACGAGGCCCACGTACACGGCCGCAAGGCCGCGAGCCGATGACCGTGGATCGAAGATTCGCGGAGCCGGAATAGTCGGGTATGTTGACCTGCGGTCGTGGCGTTCGCCATGACGGACGAATCGATGCCCGTTCGACGACGACCGGGCACGGGGCCAGGGGGTTCGATGACGACGCCGACGACGCCACCGCGGGAGCCGATGCCGGCCGAACCGGGCCCGGTCCCACCGCCACCGGGGCAGCCTCAGCAGCGATCGGCAGGGTTCGGCATTCTGCCGTCGCAGGTCACAGGTATCGCCAACGGTTGGCGGAGCCAGGGGACCACCGTCAACGGGCTGGACTTCTCCGCTTTTGGTTCGGTGACCGGCAATGGTGGCCGAACCTTTGCCGCCGCGCGTTCGGTGGCGTCACCGGCCGCGGCCGCCACGAACTCCATCGGTGGACGACTGACCGCACTGGCTGACAAACTCAAGGTGTTCAACTCTCGTGTGGTCGAGACGGACAGTCGCGCCGGTGCCGGCATTCGTGAACTCTCCGAGCGCTGATGCGGCCGACGATCGATCAGCTCGAGAGCTGGGATATCGCTGGGCTGCAGACATTGTCGGCCCTCGCCGAGGGCAACGCCGCCAAACTGGACGATGCCGTCGATTCGGCCGTACGTGGCATCGACAACGCGGGATCCTGGTTCGGACAGACCCGCGATGCCGCGCATACCCGCATCACGCAGGAACAAGATCACGCGCGAGAGGTGCGCAACGTCCTCAATCGGACTGCCGACGAGGCCGGCGACGCCAGCCGTGATCTCGGGTATGCGAAGGAGTACACGTTGCGCGTCGTCCGCAACGCTATCGGAGCCCAACTCGACGTCGACAATTTCGGTGTCGTCTCGCACCCCGATCCAGACAAGGCGGAAGACGTCGAGACGCAGCAGGCGATCATCACCGCCGCGTTGAACACCGTCGACGAACTCGACGAAACCTACGGGTCACGCCTCGAAGGACTGTCATCGGATCTGGCGTCGATGGTGAAGGGACAGCCAGACCTCGTCGTGTCGGGGATCGGGGCGATCGATCCGGACGCGCTGGTCTCCCGGCTGAAAGGTATGACGCCTGATGAGCGTGCCGCGCTGCTGGGTCGTCTGACACCCGAGCAACTGCGCAGACTCGCCCAGGCCGACCCCGATGTGATCGGGAACATGGACGGTGTCCCGTTCCCGGTGCGTATCGACGCGAACGAGGTCAACATCCGGAACACACTTGCCGACGAACTCCAGAAGCAGCCACCAGACAATTCCCGGATCGACCAATTGAAGGCGATGCTCACCCGATCGAAGATCCGCTGACGCGTCAGGAGGGCGCGGACGACGGCCGGATCGAGCGGACCTTCCTCGCCTTCGAGAACACGCGACACGGCAACATGATCGAAATCGTCGGCGCGATCAACCCGACGACACGAAATGTCGCGGTCTACGTGCCGGGAACGAACAGCAACCTCAACGGCAGCCAGTCCAACCACAACGCGGCACTGAACCTGGCGCGTGCATCGGGCGGGCCGGTCATCCTTTACATGGACGGTGAATTCCCGGCAGGCAACGGGGTTTCGGCATTCGTCAATCCCTTCGGGGACAACGACGCCATGGACACGACGCTCGCCAGGCGGATGGCACCCGATCTGGTGTCCTTCGGTCATGAACTGGACCGGACGCTCGACGAGACTTCACCTGACGCGAAGACCACCTTCATCGGACACTCCTACGGCGGATCGATCGTCGGGACCGCTGAGCAGTTGGGCCTCAACGCCGACAACGTGATCTATGCATCATCGGCAGGTACCGGGGTCATCGATGATCAGCCCTGGCACAACCCGAATGACGACGTGCGGCGATACTCGCTCACCGCGCCGGGGGATCCGATCCAGTATTTCCAGGGATTGGAAACTCAGCACGGCGGGGACCCCGACACCACGCCGGGCGTGACACGCCTCGAACTGGCTACTACGGGCAGAAGGACGACGGTTCGCGCGAACTCGTGTGGGGTGCGCACAGTCACGGCGGTTACTGGGACGACCCGGAATCGACTGCCTTCCAGAACATGGCGAAGGTGATCAGGGGTGAGGAACCCACCGAGTACGTGTGGCGCGCACCGGACACCCGGCTCGAGAACACCACCCCGCCACCGGTGATCCTGGCCCCAGGACCCTTGACCGTCGAGGTGACGCCCCCATGATCGCGCGCGGTGGTGTCCGGGCATGCCTGATGGTGGTCGTACCGATCGTCGTGGTGAGTGCATCAGCGGGTTGTGGTCTGCTCCCCGACGACGGGGAGGACGACCATGCGATCTCGATGACGGCGGCCGAGGCTTCGCAGACGGTCATGGACAACCTGAATGCAGTGGACCCACCAGCCGATGACGTGGTCCGGTACGACACACCTACCGGTGGCGTCACGCGCGTCGGCTGCGCAGACAGTTTCCCGTCGGCGATGCCGACCGGTCCACCATGGCGCTACGTCGTCCGACGCGACCACGACAATCCGGATGTGGCTCGGATCGATCAATGGCGGGCCGGCGCACGAGGTCTCGTCGCGAAAGGGTTCGACGTCGATCCACTGGTCGATACGGATGATCCGAGAAATGTCACGGTCTCGGATTCTCGCGGGTTCACGGTGGGAGTATTCATCCACAACTATCCCGCCAGTCAGCTGTTGAGAGTGTCGATCAGTTCATCCTCACCGTGCGTTCGGGACCCGTCCGGCGGCGACCGGTGACTCGCGGGACTTGTCGCGGGGCTTGTCGGATTGTTGATTTGCGATGACGCTGCGTGGTGGTGTCCGCGCATGCCTGATGGTGGTCGTACCGGCCATCGTGGTGAGTGTGTCAGCGGGTTGTGGTCTGCTCCCCGACGACGGTGACGACGTCGAAGCGATCTCGATGTCGGCGGCCGAGGCTTCGCGGACGGTCATCGACAACTTGAATGCAGTGGACCCACCAGCCGATGACGTGGTCCGGTACGACACTCCTACCGGTGACGTCACGCGCGTCGGCTGCGTAGACAGTTTCCCGTCGGCGCTGCCGACGGGGCCACCGTGGCGGTACGTCGCCCGACGCGACCACGACAATCCGGATGCGGCTCGGATCGATCAATGGCGAGCCAGCGCGCAAGGCCTGGTCTCGAAGGGGTTCGTCGTCAGGCCTCAGCCCGATACGCGTGATCCGCGAAATGTCACGGTCTCGGATTCTCGCAAGTTCACGGTGGGAGTGCTCATCTACAACTACCCCGTCAGTCAGCTGTTGAGGTTGGAGATCAGTTCGTCATCGCCATGCGTTCGGGATCCGTCCGGCGGCGACCGGTGACTCGGCTTGGTAGGCATCCAGTCGCGGTTTCCGAGAGAGATGTCTACCGATTCGTGGAGCCGGGCTCAGATGCCACCGAGATCGCGCACCAGGATCGCCGCCTGCACGCGGGATTCGAGTCCGAGTTTCATCAGCACCCGGGATACGTGGGTCTTGACGGTGGCCTCGGTGACGAACAGGGTGGCGGCGATGTCCGCATTCGCCAAACCCTCTCCAAGGCAACGTAGTACGTCGCGCTCACGGGCGGTCAGTTCCGCCAGTGCCGCCGGCGGTGTGGCGGGGGCCGCGCGTCGGCGCTCCGGTGCGGAACGAAAGGTGTCGACGACGCGCCGGGTCACCTCCGGCGAGAGGGTCGCGTCGCCGCGCTGCGCCGCGCGGACGGCGTCGATGATCGCCTCGGCCGATGCGGTCTTCAGCAGAAAGCCGCTGGCACCGGCGCGCAGCGCGCCGAACACGTACTCGTCGTGGTCGAAGGTGGTGAGGACGATGACCGGGCAGAGACCCTCGCCGACAATGACTTCGGTGGCGCGAATACCGTCGGTGCCGGGCATCCGGACGTCCATCACCACCACGTCGGGCCGCAGTTCGCGGGCGGCGGCGATCGCCTGGTCGCCGTCGGCCGCCTCCCCGACGACCACGATTCCGTCGGCCGGTTCGAGCATCATCCGGACCCCGGCGCGGATGGCGGCGTGGTCGTCGGCGATCAGGACGGCGGTCATCACACTTCCTTCGGCGTAGTGGTGCCGACGGAGGTGCCGCCGGTAGCGGGAAGCGTTGCCTCCACGACGAATTCGTCGCCGTCCGGTTCGGCGTGCAGGATGCCGCCGACGGTGTGAGCGCGGGTGTGCATGTTGCCCAGTCCGCGGCCGGTGTGTCCCGTGTCGCCGCCGGTGCGGCCGCGGTGCGGGCTGAGCCGATTGCGCACGCACAGGCGCAATTTCTCGGTGTCGTAGGTGATGGCGACCCAGATCGGTTGTCCCGGTGCATGAGTGACCGCGTTCGAGAGTGCTTCGGCGACGATCCGATAGGCCGCGATGTCGACGACCGGCGCCAGCTCATCGGTGCCGGCGGCTGCGGTGAGCGAGTCGGGCACGTCGACGTCGATGTCGGTGCCGGACTCGGCGATCGGCTCGATGAGACGGTCGATCCGACGCAGGCCCGCGGTGACCCGACCGTCGGGCGCGCTGTGATCGGTGCCGTCGGAGAGCAGATCGATGAGTCCGCGCATCTCGCTCAATGCCTCGACGCTGCTCGAGCGCACAGACTGCAGTGCCTTGCCGGCGAGTGCGGTGTCCTCCGGATATTGCAGCGCCGCCGCCGATTGCACGGTGATCGCCGAGAGCCGGCCGGCGATCACATCGTGGAGCTCGCGGGCCAGTCGCCGATGTTCATCGGCGACGGCCTCGATCTGCTCGCGTTCGGCCAGATCGGCGAGGGTGCGCGAATGGGCGCGTTCGAGGACGAGCGCATTGCGGTGTTCCCGCACGGCCAGCCCGTAGGCCAGCGGCGAGCCGACCAAGGCCATCAGCCACAGCAGGCAGATGAAGATCAGCCGCCAATCGGAGCCGGCGAACGTGGTCACGAGCAGGAACGTGGCCACCGAGACGATTCCGGCGACCGCGTAGAGGCCACGGACCAGCCGCGGACCACCGTAGACGCAGGTGGCGTACACGATGTCGGAGAACACCAGCCATACCGCGATGGACGGAACGGTCGCGGCATCGACGATCAGGGCGAGCGTCACCCCGGCGAGTGCCACGCCGGGGTGACTCGACCGGAACAGCTGGAAACACGCCGCGACGGCGAGCGTGATGAGGCAGGTCCAGGCGGGTAGGTCAGCGGCGAGGTCCTGCCCGATCAGGCCGAGTCCGGTCGCATACAGCGCGAGGCCGAGGGCGAAGAACAGCAGGGTCAATGCGTAGTCGTTGAGCCGTGCGCGAGACACCGGGACACGCCACATGTCGCCATCGTCGCACGCACGCACGGCGCCGGTCATCCGACAAAAGGATGACGACCCAGGGGCGACACCGGGTCGATGGGATGGCCGACGACCCGCCCGGCATTGCGCCGGATCGTGAAGGCATGTCACACAACGTCCTGCACTCGCCGGTCCTCTGGGTGATCCTCGGATGCGAGATCGGCTTCTGGGCGCTGGTGATCGGCGGTCTGTCCGTGCGCTACATGCTGCGGCGCCGACGTCCCTCGACGGTGATCCTCGCGCTGGTGCCCGTCGTCGATGTGGTCCTGCTGATCGCTGTCGCCGTTGATCTTTCGCACGGCGCCGAGGTGACGATCGTGCATCGGCTGGCCGGGATCTACCTGGGCGAGACCGCCGCCTTCGGGCACAGCATCGTCGCGTGGACGGATGCGCGCTTCGCCCACTGGTTCGCCGGGGCGAAAGCACCACCGCGACCACCGCGATCCGGACCGGCCGCATTTCGGCACGAGTTGCTCGCGTTCGGGCAGTGGCTGATCGCCGCCGCGATCGCCACGGGCGCGATCCTGGTTCTCTCGGTCACCGTTGCCTCGGCACAGCAGGCCGATGATCTCCGCGGCATCTTCCCGATGCTCGGGGTGGTCACCGTGATCTGGTTGCTCACCGGGCCGGTGTGGACGCTCTTCGATGCGCGCGACGACGCCGACGCCCGGCACCGCTGACCGACTTCGCCGACCCTCAGGGCCGCACCGGCGGATTGCCCAGCTGCGCCTGGAACAGGGCGGCGATGTTGTTGCCGACCAGGTTGACGAAGGGCCGCCAGTTCTGCGGATCGAGTGTCATCGACCCCTGATCGCTGGTGGAGCATCCACGCGCGGCGGGTTTGCCGTCGAGTCGCTGCTGCATCCAGACCATCGCCGGGGCGAAGCCCACCACCGCCAGCGAGATGTGCTCGCTGAAGTGGTCGCGCACGTAGCGCACACGTGCGTTCGGGTCGGCGCAATAGGTCGACACGAGCTTGTTGACCGGTCCGACCGGGGCGATCCAGTCCGGGTTCGACTGGTAGACGAACATCGGGAAGTCCGGAACCGTCTTGCCCATCTTCAACTGGTCCAGCACTTTTCGCGGTCCCGGCGCGTCGAGTGGATCACCGGGCCCGGGGAACAGGCCCTTGATGTTGACGAACGGGGCGAGCGCCGCCTGATAGGACAGGCAGAGCGGATTCTTCCCCGCGATCAGGGCCCGGCCCAAGGGGTTGATGTGCTGATCGAGGAAGTGGGCCAGCTCTGGGTACTCGCGACTGACGCCGATGATGCCGGCCATGATCAGACCCGAGGCCGCATTGTTGTTCGCCAGGTCGACCAGTGCGCGGATGTTGGCCGGCACCCCGCCCTCGGCGGCGCCGACGATCGGCAATTCGGGTGCATACGACTTGTGCAGTTCCGACGCCCATCCGGTCGCGATGGCGCCGCCGGAGTAGCCCATCAGCCCGACGCGCAGATCGGGCTTGAGCCCGAGCGGGGCGAAGTTACGCGCGCCACGGATGCCGTCGAGGGTGATGCGGCCGGCCAGTGGACCGGCGGCGAACGCCGAATCCGGGCCCTCATGATCCGGGATGACCACCGACCATCCGGCGGCGACGAGCGAGGTGATCTGGAGCAGTTCATAGGTCGAATCCGCCGACCCGGTCAGCTGGCCGGGGATCGACGCCTGCTGCATCGCATACGACGGTGCGCAGTACTGCGCGGTGGAGTCCTCGGCCGACTGCCACGACACGAGCTTCGACGGGCCCGGGTGAACGGGTCCGCGCGGCTTGATCAGGGTGGCCACCGCCGCGATCGGCTGGTTGCGCGTGTTGGTCGAGCGATACGAGATCTGCCAGGCGTCGACGTTGATCGGGGCCACCGACAATGCGGCCAGATTGACGCGCCGCGCCGAGATCAGCTCACCCGGCGCCTTGGACGCGACCACCGATGCGGGTGGCTGGTAGAAGCCCTTGTCGAACTCCGGGATGGCCGGCGGGACCGGAAAGGGCAGCGCCGGTGCGACCCGGACGCCGCTCGTCGCGGGTGCTGTCGGGGCGGCGGCTGCGGTGCCGGCGACGAACGCGGTGGCCACCGGGGTGGCGATCAGTGTGCCCGCCAGCAACGCGAATATTCGATACCGAAGTCTGCCCATGGATCCCCGACGCATCTACTGTCACCTTTCCCATATGTGAGACGCAGGTGTCTCACACCGTGGGTGAAGGTACACGGTTGTGGCACGGGACACAACCGGCGGACTCGGGTGACGCGTATCCCGTACTGCTCAGATGTCTCCTACTGCTCAGATGTCGATGAAGGCGACGAGGATGTCGGCGAGCACGTCGACGACGGTCTCGATGTGGTGCGGTTCGGGGGTCAGGCTCCACCGGTGGATCACCGCGGTGAGTGCGCCGACGAAGCCCGTCGCCAGCTCGGCGTCGCGCGGCCCGGGTTCGCGGCCGGCGAACTCGCTCATCCCGGCGACGAAGAAATCCATCCATTCCGCACGCGAGTCGAGTCGATGCTGCTCGACGGCCGGACTCACACCGACGATCTGGACGAAGGACACCTCCGCCCGACGGAAATCCGATCCCACCGACTCGACGTAGGCGCGCATCGCCACCGTGGCCAGATGTTTTCGATCACCAGAAGCGCTGTCGCCCAACGCTTGTGCCACGGCAGTGCGGGCGTCGCCCTGGATCTCGTCATACAGTGCGATCAGCAGCGACTCGCGGTCGTCGAACAGCTCGTAGAACTGCCGGCGCGACAGGCCCGCCGCCTTGCAGATCGAGGTCACCGACGACGATGTGTAGCCGGCGGTCGCGAATTCGGCGAGCGCGGCGTCGAGGAAGCGTCGACGCCGTTCGGCCAGCCGGTCGGCGACACTGCGGCCACCGTAGCGGCGCGCCGGTCCTGTCATCTCCTTCGAGGTTCCCACGTCACGCGAGACCGGCATGTCACTCGAGATGTTTCGACCGCAACTCGTGGCCCTTGGACGTCAGGCAGCGCCCGGTCGGCAGATCCCATTGCCAGCCATGCAGATTGCAGGTCAGCTTCTCGCCCTCGATCACGCCGAACTTCGACAGGTCGGCCTTCAGGTGCGGGCAGCGGCGTTGGATCTCCCAGCCGTCCTTGGTGATCGACGACGAGTCGTCGTGCGCTTCGGCAAACCAGCCGTCGGCGTAGGCGATCCGCTCGTCGGTGAGGCATTTGAAGAACGTGTAGAGGAATTCGTTGTAACCGCCGATCCGCCAGGTGGTGAACCGGGTGGACAGGAAGATGGTGTTGACCCAGTCGGGCTCCTGATCGCGCAGCACCGTCCGCACCAATTCGGTGGCGATGCGGAAACCGTAGCGGTACTTGCCTTCTCCTTCTTTCGGTTCCCGCACGATGCGGTTCGGGAAGTCGAGGACGACGGTCTCGGTGGCCGACTCGGGGGTGTTCTTGCCGGCGCCACCGGGAGCCATCACCAGGCCGACCGGGTAGCCGATGCCGTCGCAGATGAGATCCGACGCGCCCATGATCGGTTCGAAGAGTTCCTTGAGTGCCGGCAGCAGCGGATCCCCCTCGGCCGGGGCCCAGGTCGCCTTGTCGGCGGCGATGACCGGGGTGAACTTCTCCTTCATGCGCTCCAGGTACGCCTGCTTGTTCTCGCCGAAGACCTCGTGGGGCGCATAGGGGTGGGTGATCTCGTCGAGCGCCGAACCGGTGAAGCCCGCGACCGACCCCGACACCATCAGCAGACCGCGATGCTTCTCGCCGTCGTCGGTGCCGTGGATGCGCATCTGCTCCAGGAAGGTCTCCTGGTCGGGGAAGATCGACGTCACATCGCCCGGGCGGGGATTCTCCGGCGAGTCGATCCCGGAACCGAAGTCGTTGAGCGCGAACAGGTCGTCGTCGAGGAACATCGGCGGCCCGGCCGACGGCACCACCCAGGTGGCATCGACCTGCTCGATGTAGGAGCGGGCCCGGTCCATGCCGCGCTGACGCTTCTGCGCGGCGAAATTGGCCTTGGACTTGCGGGGGATGTCGTAGACCATCGGGTACCAGATCGCCCCCGAGTACTGCAGCAGATGTACGTCGACGCGGCCGAACTGCTCGGCGATGACGTCGAGATCGATCGGCCGGGCGTCGTTCATGTTGAACACCACGGTCTCGCCGTCGTCGACGACGAGACCAGAATCGCCGATCGGTCCGTCGGCCGGGGCGCGCAACGCGATGATCATCACGTCGAGGGAACCCTTGGGGCCCTCGACGGTGATCTTCTCCGAGTCGGTGGTCTCGACGAACTTGGTGAAGCCCAGCTTCTCCAGCTCCCGCTTGAGATCGGGCACCGGGTAATCCGGCAGCAGCACCGTGGCGTCCTTGCTGACGTTGTCACGCAGGTTCGCCTCGTCGAAGTGATCACGATGCAGATGCGAGACGTACAGGTAGTCGCACTGGCCCAGACTCTTCCAGTCCAGCTCCGCATTGTCGGGAAACGGCACCCAGGAGGCAAAGTACGCGGGGTTGGTCCATGGGTCGCAGAGGATCGACCCGGCCGTGGTCTGGATGTGGAATCCGGCGTGACCGATGCTGGTGATCTGCACGTTAGGCCTTTCCTGACAGGTGCGCGCGCGGCGCGCGCGGGCGGAGCATTCGACACACCAATCTATCGGCCCGGCGCACCGGGCGTCGTGGGCCGTCGGTCCCGACCGCGCGAATCCGGCCAGTGGCGCGGTGTCGGCGCCGGCCCCCGCATCAGACGTGTCGGGACCCCAACCGCGCGGGCGTGGCAATAGTCGGCGAGGAATGCCGGGTCGACGGGGGTTCGGAACCGAGATCGAACGGTCCGCTGACTGAATCTGGGGACGTTCGGGCCCCGAGCAGGTGTGGAATCCGCGGGCTGCGGGTAGTTCGGACACGATCGAGAACGCTCAGCGAGTGGAGGACGCCATGGCGCCGATAGATGTCGGGACCGGCCCGCATTCTGGTACTGCGGGGTGCGGCGATCCGCGCGTCCTGCTGACCAGTTGGGCGGCCTTCCGGCACGGCGAGGCGACCGCCGGGGATGTGCTGGCGGTGTCGCGCATCGACGCGGCGCTGACCGCGCAGGGCGTCCCGCACGATGTCTGCTGGAGTCCGGGGTTCCGTCCGGGCGCGCTGTCCTTCGACGACGTCGACCCGGGGCGCTACACGCACGTGGTCTTCATCTGTGGTCCGGTCGCGGGCCGCCAACTCGAGTGGCTGCACCGGCGTTTTGCCCACTGCCGCCGCATCGCGGTCGGGGTCTCGGTGCCCGACCCGCACGATCCGGCCGTCACCGGATTCGATTCGGTCCTGCCCCGCGACGTCACCATGACCGCGGCCGATCGACCGCCGCGGGTGGACCTCGCGTTCTCCGCGAGCACGGCCGAGGTGCCCGTCGTCGCCTGGATCCGGGCGCCCGGGCAGGCCGAGTACGGCAAGCGCGGCCGGCACGAGGAGGTACATGAGGCCATCGAGGGCGCGCTCCGGGAGCGAACCTGCGCGGTACTCGAATTCGACACGCGGCTCGGGCCGGACGCCCAATTCCGCGACCCCGACCAGTTCTGTTCGGCCATCCGCCGGGTGGACGCGGTGGTCACCACCCGGCTGCACGGACTGGTCCTGGGGTTGCGGGCGGGCGTGCCGGTGGTGGCGGTCGACCCGGTATGTCACGGCGCCGGGAGCGAAGCGAGCGGGCCGAGATGTCACGGCGCCAAGGTGACTGCGCAGGCGCGGGCGCTGCATTGGCCTGCACTCATCTCGGCCGAGACCAGGCAGCAACAGGGGAGTGAGTTCGACCGGTGGTTCGCCTGGTGTCTGTCGGCGGAAGGTCGCGCCGCGGCGCGTGCCGTCGCCGCCCGGGCGCCGACCGATCAGGCCGATGAGCTCGTCGGCGAGGTGCTGCGGACGGGCGCTAGGGTCTAACCATGGAACCCGTGTACGGCACCGTGATCACCGCAGCCCGGCTGCTGTGGCTGGCCGAAGGTCTGAAGTTCAAGGTCTCCGGAGTGGGTAACGTCCCGAAGAGCGGGCCGGGAGTCGTCGCCATCAACCACACCGGCTACCTCGATTTCACCTATGCCGGTATCCCCGCGTTCTTGCAGGGTCATCGCTATGTGCGTTTCATGGCGAAGAAAGAGGTCTTCGACAACAAGTACTCGGGCCCGATCATGCGGGCGCTCAAGCACATTCCTGTCGACCGGGCCGACGGCGCGCAGAGCTACCACGACGCCGTCGACTACCTCAAGCAAGGTGAGCTGGTAGGCGTCTATCCGGAGGCGACGATCAGCCGCAGCTTCGAGCTCAAGGAATTCAAATCCGGTGCGGCCCGGATGGCCTTGGAGGCGCACGCCCCGCTCATCCCGACCGTCATCTGGGGTGCGCAGCGGGTGTGGACCAAAGGTCACCCGAAACGTCTGGGACGGACCGGTTACCAGATCATGATCGGGGTCGGTGAGCCGATCGAACCGGTCGGTGACGCCGACACCCTCACCGCGCAGCTGCACAAGGCGATGAGCGAGAAGCTCCTGGAGTTGCAGGACGCCTATGGCGAACATCCCCAAGGGGAGTTCTGGGTGCCGGCGCGCCTCGGTGGGTCGGCACCGACGCTCGAGGAGGCCAACCGGCTCGACGCCGAGGAGCAGGCCGCCCGGGCCGCCCGCCGCGCCGCGCGGCCGCGGCCCGCCGGCGCCCCGGACGAGCAGTAGTTCACCAGGTTTCGCACCGGCTATCTGTGTACCGGCTATCTGGGTGCCGCGATACCGAACGCGTCCCGGGCGAACGCCACAAAGGCCGTCACCGCGGACCAGACCGGCGATCGCATCCGGCGACGTCGCCTCGATGCCGATGCGTAATTCACCGCATGCCCGGTCGACGACGGTCCGGATGGGCGACGGCGGCGAAATACTCGAGCTGACGCCGTCCTGGCGTATCCGCCGGGACAGGTGACCACCGGCCGCGACGCGATCCGCGAACTGTGGGCGCAGGTGCCGGCCCATCGGCCGACCTTCATTCCCGAAGAACCATTCCATCAGCCCGAGTTCGTGCCGCCCACCGGATAGGGCCGGACGCGGCGGCCCCGATACTCTTGCCGGATGACCAACGCGGATTCCGAACCGGTGTTCCGGGCCCTCGAGATCGTCGCGAACACGCTCGTCCGGGCCCAGAAGGTCGGCATCGGGGTCGCACCCGACGCCGACGTCGACAAGCAGGCAGCGGCGCGCGGCCGGAGGGCACGCCGGTGACCGCGTCCGGTGGTGTGCATCCGGAATCCCTTGCCGCCCCGACGCTGATCGCCAGTGACGTCGACGGCACCTTGATCGACGACGAGAACCGCGTGTCGGCCTACACCCAGTCGATCCTGGCCAATGCACGCGATGCCGGCGCGGAGTTCGTGCTGGCGACCGGCCGCCCGCCGCGCTGGATCGCCGAGATCACCGACCAGTTCGACCCGTCGCGGGTACGTATCCGACATGCGGTGTGCGCCAATGGCGCCATCGTCTACGACGTCGAACATGATCGGGTGCTGTCGGCGGCGACCCTGGCCCCCGAGGTCCTCGCCGAACTCGGGGCCATCGCGACGGCGCAGATCCCCGGGTGCGGGATCGCCGCCGAGCGGGTGGGCCGCTCCGCGCACGATGCGGCCACCCCGCCGTTCGTCGCGACCTCCGGCTATCAGCATGCGTGGCTCAATCCCGATCACGTCGAGGTCGGCGACGACGAGATCTACACCGAACCCGCCGTCAAGCTGTTGATCCGAGCCCCCGGAATGCCGAGTTCGGAGATGGCGCAGCGTATTTCGGCTCCGATCGGCGATCTGGCCGAGGTGACCTTCTCCACCGAGAACGGTCTCGTCGAACTCTCGCTGCCCGACACCCACAAGGCATCGGGGATACGAAAGCTGTTGGAGCACACCGGGGGCGACGGGTCATCGACAATCGCATTCGGTGATATGCCCAATGATGTCGAGATGCTCACCTGGGCGAGTCACGGTGTCGCCATGGGGCATGCGCATCCCGCCGCGCTCGCCGCCGCCGACGAGGTCACCGTCGGCAACAACGAGGACGGTGTGGCGCGGGTGTTGGCACGCTGGTTCGGGTAAGCGCCGACGCCGGGTCAGCCGAGGCCGTGGTCAGACGAGGCCGGGCGCCGACAGCAGGGGCGCAACCTCGCGAACGAAATCGACTGCGGCTCCGGGGTTGTTGTGCGCGAACTTGACGAAGAATCCGTCGCAGGCCCGATCGCCGACCCACGCGTTCATCACCGCCGCGACGTCGGCGCCGGTACCGCTCACCGACAGATGTCCGTCGCTGCGGGCGGGGGTGGGCGCCTCGCCGCCGGTGTCGTGCACCGTGGTGAAAATGGTTGGGATGAAGCAGATGTCGTCCGGGTCGCGGCCGGCTGCGGTGGCCCGTCGGCGCAGTTCTCGGCGACACGCCTTGGCGGCCTGCTTGGTCGGCGCCGCTCCGAGCGCCACATCGGCATATCGGGCGGCAAAGCTGCGCCCGGCCGGTGTCGTCGCGGCGTGCACCAACAGCGGGCGATCATCTCCCCAGCGGTCGAGGAGATCGTCGACGACGGGTTCGGCCGGATCGGCCGCGGTGACGATCTCCCACCCGATCCTGCCGTTCGAGAGCGACTGCAGCGTGGTGAACTGGTCGTGAAGTTGCGCGCCGGACGCGTCGACCGTCGAGGCGGCGACCACGACGGTCAGATCCGGCAACTCGGCCACGATGGCCGCGGCAAGGGTGGATGGCTCGGCAGCACCGATCTCGTCGGTGAGGCAGGCGGCGAAGAAGCCACCGCACGGCAGGTGGGAGGCGAACTCCAGGTAGGAGTCCGGGTGGCCGTCGAAGACGGGAATATCGGCCAGCAGCAACGGTATTGGCGTCACCAGAGGTCCTCCACGCGACATCGGTCCGGACGGTCGGCGCCGACGAAGACCGGCACCGCGCCCTGGGGTCCGGCGGGCACGGAATCGGGCGCCCGCGAGGTCAGCAGCGACGTGACCACGCCGATCGCCTCGATGCGACGGCGCGGATCGGGATCGGCGGGACTCCACGCGATCCGCCCGGCCGAGAGCTGGTCGAGTTGGGCGAGGCGTCGCGCGAGCGGATACGGACGCCACGTATCCAGTCCGACGACGACCCCGATCCGGGTGAAGGCGGTCGCCACGGCGATCGCCGCGGCCACCACGAACGGGTCGACGCCGGCGCCGGGCTGTGGGTCGACAACGAGCGACGCCGTCCCGTGGCGGTCCGCGTCGCGGGCGAGGGCGAGGGCCCCGCTCACTCCGGTGACGTCGGCGATCCGCAACACCATCGAGCGCGCATCGATGACGGGGTCGCAGACGGGCTGCGGCGCCAAGTCAACCCAGCCCGAGCGCGAACGCCCCGATGTAGGCGCGTACCGCATCGGAGTTGGGCGGATGGAAGCTGCCCGCACGGACGTCGCGATAAAGACGTTCGAGTTCGTTGCGACGGTGCAGCGCACCGGCGCCGGCGATCTCGAGTGCGAGCTCGGTGACGGTGCGCGCCACGCGGGTGCCGTTCTCCTTGGCCGCGAACAACCGCAACAGGGTGCGGTCGCCGAGATCTTCGCCGGCCGTCAGCGACGTGGTCAGGTCATCGAGTTGTCCGGTGACGGCCTCGAGTGCGAGTTCGGCCTCGGCGACGTGATACTGCGTGAACGGCTTGTGCGCCACCGACTGTCCGCCGAGGGACAGCGCGCTGCGCGCCGACGCCGACGCGATCGCCAGATCCAGTGCGCGACGGCCGATCCCGAGGTAGACGTTGCCCAGAAGTGGTAGCACCCAGGGGAAGATCCCGGCCACATACCCGGTCGGCGGCTGCCCGAGGTCCACGATCCCGACGGTGCGTTCGGCGGGGACGAAGACATCCTCCAGCAGGGTGTCGTGGCTGGCGGTGGCCCGGACCCCGAGGGTGTCCCAGGTCTCGACGGTCGACACGCCGGGCTCGTCGCGGCGGATGAAGGTGTGGACGATCTTCGGGTGTTGCGGGTCGGAGTTGTCTCGGGCGTGCACGCCCAGCCAGTCCCACGCCGGCGACAGCGAGGTGAAGATCTTGTGTCCGGTGAGGCGATAGCCGCCCTCGACCGGGATCGCAATCGTCGTCGAATCGTCGATGACGAGGTCGTTGCCGGGTTCGCCGTGTCCGGCGGCGACGACCTTGCCGTCCGCGATCTCCGTTGCGAGCCAAGCATTCTCGGTGTTGCCGGCGTTGAGCTGGTCGGCGAGCGGGCCGGTCCAGTACAGGTGCATGTTGATGCCGAGAGCGGTCGCCGGCGCGAAGGTGGCCAGGCGTCGCTGCTCGGCGTTGAGCTGGTGTAGGGAGAGTCCGAGACCGCCGTGATCGACCGGAAGTGCGGCACGCAGATATCCCAGCTCGATGAGGTCGGCGAGATCGTCGGCGAAGAAGGTGTTCTCCCGATCGTGGACGATCGCGCGCTCGCGGAATCGCTGGAGTGTGTCGGTGGGGATGAGCCAACCGGTTCTCGACGGCGGGGCAAGGTGAGTCATGACGTGCCTTCCGGTGGGGCCGGGCATCGGATCAACTGCGACGGAAGTGTGGCCCGGACGTCAGATCGACCGTAGAGCTGCCGTCACGAGTCGCCGAGGATAAGAACCGGCACGATGTGAACTCGACCCAGGTGCGGCGATGGTGTAGGAACGCCGCGGACCTCTTGTGATCCGAAATTCGTCAAAAGTATTTTCGATCGATGGTTGCCGACCGGATAGATCGGGCGTAGACTCGAACGCACCAGCGACGAACTGATGTTTGATCGCATTCACTTTGGTCGTATTCACTGGGGGGTGACAATGACAACGATCGACCTGCCGGCTCTTGCGCTTCCGCAGCTCGCACCGGATGAGCAGGCCACGTTGTTGCATGCCCTTCTCGATCAGATGGCTGCGACGGATCTGTCGCAGTGTTCGGATGAGTCGTTGTTGGAGGTCGCGGCAGCCAATGAACGGGCGATCAACAAGCTGACGTTTCAGGGTGACCGGCAGATCGTCGAGTTATCGGACCGGAATGCGTAGCGCCGGTTCGGGTTTCGGTCGGTGCTCGACATGCTGGTCGTCGGTTTACGCGTGTCGGAGCCGATGCGCCGCCGCAAGCAGATGACCGCCACCGCCACCTATCACGGGTTGACCGGCGAACCCCTCGCCCCGAAGTACCCCACGTTGGCGCAGGCGTTCGCCGAGGGTGCGGTCGGGCCCGCACATTCGCGGGTGGTGATCGACGTCCTCGACGACATCCCGCACCAGGTCGACCACGACATCAAGGTCAACGCCGAAAAGCAGATGGCCGA
>NZ_JBNCNR010000022.1:0-56263 GCF_049847065.1 Gordonia sp. DT219
GGTCGTCAATGACCGCCGGATTCCCGGCCACCGCACCGGCCAGCGCCACCTATCCGACACCAGGCACCTACAGCTACGCGATCCCACCGTGGTGCCGCTACATCGCGTACGCGGCACTCGGCGCGGGCGGTGGCGGCGGCAGACACAACGCGTTCAGTGCGTTCACCGGGCGCGGCGGGGCGGCTGGCACGTGGACGACCGGCATTCTGGAACGGGGCGTGGACTTTCCGTGGACAGCGACCACCATCACCATCACCATCGGGGCCAAGGGCGTGGGCGGCGGACTCAACGGGACGGCGGGCGGCGACACCACCATCACCATCCCCGGCGGCAGCGTTCTCACCGCAACGGGCGGTGCTGGTGGCCTGGGCAACCAAGCAGGCTCGCCCACCTCGGGCGGCAGTCCTGGCAACGCCACCGTGGACGGCCAAACCTACGTCGGCGGCACCGGCGGGGCATCAGGATCGGGCACCAGCAGCCCCGGCGCCGGTGTCGCACCAGGCGCCGGAGGTGGCGGCGGCGGCGGCGGCCTGGTCAACGGGCAGCAGAACGGCGCGGACGGCGCGGACGGCCGCGCATGGATCAGAGCACGGCAATGAAAGGGAACCCCCAGTGAATGTCACAGCAACCAAGAACGCGCTCGTCGACGCGCTCGCCGGACTCGGCGCGCACGTCGGGCTGGCCACCGGAGCACCCGGCACCACAGCCACCCCGGCGAACGAGGCATCCGGTGGCAGCTACGCCCGCGTCGCCACCACATGGGCGGCGGCGAGTGGCGGGGTCCGCACCGGGGCGGCAGTCATCATCAACGCACAGTCCGGGACCTACACCCACGGCTTCATCGCGAGCGCGGCCACCGGCAACACCATGATCGACAACGCGGCGCTGAGCCCATCGATCGTGCTCAACGCGGCCGGCCAGATCGTCGTGACACCGACCCTGGCCGTGGTCTGACATGCCCGACCTCGACCCGCTCGCCGCCGGGATGGACATCGACCTCGGAGTGTGGCCCGTCTACGTCGGCGTCAGCGACGACCCCGACCACCGTGCCCAGATCACATGGCGACACCAGAACGGGCAGATCGTCGGCGCCGCACAGCTGACCGTCCCGGCCGGCACCTACACGCGGCTGTACTACTTCCACCGGCCGACCAGCCCGGTAGCGACCGGCGGCGTGGTCGACATCGAACCCATCGTCATGGCCGAAGACAGCGTGATCGACATCGACCCGATCACCATGGACTGATCAACCGCCGCTGCTGCGCGCCACGAGAAACGTGAAGTGTCAGAACACCTTCGCCGCACACGACACCGCCCCCGCCCATCACGGCCGGGGGCGGTTTTCGTCGTCGGCACGGACGAAATGCGCTGGGTGCTAAGCGGGTCAGCGGGTGGGCTCGGGTCGTTCCTGAGTCACGACTCGCTCGGGTACTTCCAGGCGGCTCGCAATGCGCCATTGAGTGCGTCGGCGGAGAACGTGCGGATCGCAAAGTCCTCGCACCGGATTTTGCCCTGTGGGTTACCTTCCTCAGCGGTGTTCGTGACCCGCAACGACGCCACCGAGTCGCCCGCCGGAGACTGCTTGATAGACCTGGCAATGACGGTTCCGAGGTCCTTCAACTGGTTGCCGAACGTCCCCGGTGAGCAAACTCGGACAACGACATCGCTCTTCGACCGGTCATCAATGTTGGCCACCGACTGAACATTGACCAGCGACGTCCCCGAAGGCAACGATGCAGCACCCACCGCCTCGGCGATCGCCCCATCCGTACCCGCAGTCGCGCCTCCCGGAGGAGGGCACGCCGCAACGCTCATCGACGTCGTGACGAGACTCGTCGCCGCGACCTTTGACGCCGGCGCGGAATCCTGGGACGAACATGACGTCGCGATGGCGACCGTGCCCAACAGGGCAGCGACAACAGCTGGAAGACGTTTCATTCGGGAGAGCGTAATGATCGGGGAGTGTTCGCGGCCGAGGAGCTGGAGCACCTGGACTAAATCCGGTGGGTTTCCGGTGGGCCAGTGCCGATCCGGATGGCCTGAGACCAGAAACCCGCTGGTCATGGAGCCGCCCAGGGGAATCGAACCCCTGACCTATTCATTACGAGTGAATCGCTCTACCGACTGAGCTAGGGCGGCGCGCTGCGCATGGCAGCGCTGACGAGTGTAGCGAGTGGTCGGCGTCGAACAAAAACCGGCCGGTCACGGCGGCAGCACGGGCATGGATCGACTATTGGGGCTTTCGCCTGAATCCGTTGCCGTCGGAGTCGTATGGTCGGATCATGGCCGAGAATCCGCAACGCTTGCTCGCTGCCGCCGACGCGACGGAGTCGGTCGCCGACCCCTGGCGGGTGATCGGCGACGCGCTGCAGGTGGCCTACCGCACCGGCAACATGGTCACCGGCGGACGATTCGTCGCCCGGATCGTCGAGGCCGCCGAAGCGGCCGGTCATCACCCGGACATCGACCTGCGTTACGGCTCAGTGCATCTCACGCTCACCACGCACAGCGCGCACGGGCTGACGCAAGCCGACGTCGATCTCGCGAACCAGATCGCCCACATCGCCGACGGCATGGACATCGAAGCCGGCGGGGCGCCACCGGCCCGATTCGACCTCGCGATCGACGCGGTCGACATCGAGGCGATCCGGCCGTTCTGGCGCGCGGTGCTCGGTTATCGCGACGAGCCCGCGCAGACCGAGTCCGACCTCACCGACCCCGCCGGAATCCTCCCGCCGCTGTGGTTTCAGCAGATGGATTCCGCACGGCCCCAACGCAGCCGGATGCACGTCGATCTCCTGCTCCCGCACGATGCGGTGCAGTCGCGGATGGCGGCGGCACTCGACGCCGGGGGCAGGCTGGTCACCGACACCTACGCCCCGGCCTGGTGGGTGCTCGCCGACGTCGAGGGCAACGAGATCTGCCTCTGTACGTGGCAAGCCCACGACGAACCGGACTGAACCGGCCGAGCCGGACGTCGATCGGTGCGCTTCAGCAGACCTCGTCGGCGCGGGCTGCGGCGGCGACGGCCTCGGCCACCGCGGGTGCGACGCGGTGATCCAACGGGCTGGGCACGATCTTGTCGGCCGCGAGGTCTTCGGCCACCACCGACAGGATCGCCTCGGCCGCAGCAAGTTTCATGCTCTCGGTGATGCGGGTGGCGCCGACGTCGAGGGCTCCGGCGAACACGCCGGGGAAGGCGAGCACGTTGTTGATCTGGTTCGGGAAGTCGCTGCGTCCGGTCGCGACGATGGCGGCATGCCGCGCGGCGATCTCCGGATGGATCTCCGGGTCCGGGTTGGACAGCGCGAAGACGATGGCGTCGTCGTTCATCGACGCGATCAGCGATTCGTCGACGGTGCCCGCCGACACCCCGAGGAAGACGTCGGCCCCGGCCAACGCCTCGGCCGGCCCGCCGGTCAGTCCGCGTGGATTGGTGCGGGCGGCGAGGTCCTGCTTGAACTCGTTGAGGCCGTCGCGCCCGGCCGACACGATGCCTCGCGAATCGAGCACGACGATGTCGGAGATACCGGATGCGAGCAGGATGTTCGCGCAGGCCACCCCGGCCGCGCCCGCACCGGAGATCACCACGCGCAGGTCGGTGAGGCCACGTCCGAGCAGCCGCACCGCACCCTTGAGGGCGGCGAGCACCACGATTGCGGTGCCGTGCTGATCGTCGTGCATGACCGGGCAGTCCAGTGCTTCGATGACCCGGCGCTCGATCTCGAAGCAGCGCGGGGCCGAGATGTCCTCCAGGTTGACCGCCCCGAAGCTCGGTCGCAGCCGCACCAGCGTCTCGACGATCTCGTCGGGGTCCTTGGTGTCGAGCACGATCGGGATCGAGTTCAGTCCCGCGAACGTCCGGAACAGCGCCGACTTGCCCTCCATCACCGGCAGCGATGCGCGCGGCCCGATGTCGCCGAGGCCGAGGACCGCTGATCCGTCACTGACCACGGCGACGAGCCGGTCGGTCCACGTGTACTTGTTCACCAGGTCGCGCTGGGCGTCGATCGCGCGCGAGACCTGAGCCACGCCGGGCGTGTAGGCGATCGACAGGTCGCGTTGCGTGTCGATCGGGGAGCGCAGTTCCACCGAGAGCTTGCCGCCCACATGGGCCATGAAGATCTCTTCGTCGGTGATCGGCTGGTCGGTGATGTCTATGGTCGGCTCGTTCGTGCTCGTCACGCCCGACAGTCTCTCACCTGCTGATCGGCCGCCGGTCACGGTGGTCGGGCAACCAAGACCGGGCAATCACGACGTGGGCAACGCCCCGCTGGCCGCATCGACAACACGACGACTACCATGCAACTTGTGTCTATGTTGTATTCGAGTGCCGCGTCCGCCTCCGAGCGGGTATATGACGAGGTCAAGGAGTCGATCCTGACCAACGAGCTCGCCGGCGGCGAGCTGATCAGCGAGGGTGACGTCGCTTCGCGCTGCGAGGTCAGCCGCACTCCGGTACGGGAGGCATTCCTCCGATTACAGGCCGAGGGCTGGATGCGCCTGTATCCCAAGCGTGGCGCGCTGGTGCTCCCGGTCACCGAGCGGGACGCGCGCGAGGTCGTCGACGCCCGCAAACTCCTCGAAGGCCATGCGGTCCGCGCCGCAGTCGCCACCGACACGTCGACCGCGCGTCTGGTCGCGCGCCTGCAGGTCAATCTCGAGGACCATCGCCTCGTCGCCGCCGATGATGTCGCGCAGTTCTCCCGGCTCGACGCCGAGTTCCATCAACTCATCGTCGCGGCCGGCGGCAACGAGTTGCTCGCCGGATTCTTCACCGGCCTCGGCGAACGTCATCGCCGGATGGCCAGCACCAGCGTGCAACGTGACCCGCGGGTCGTCGCGCGCATCCTCGCCGACCACACCGAACTCCTTCACCTCATCGAAGCCCGCAACGCCGACGGGTTCGACGCCGCGTTGCAGCGCCACCTCGACGACGTCCACGATCTGCCCGGAGGCCTGCAGTGACCATGACCACCGACTCGGCGACCGTTCCCGCCCACACCGCCCGCCGCGCCACCTGGCCGGCCGTCGCGCTCGCCGTGTTCGCGACGGCGTGGGGCGGTAACGAATTCACGCCGCTGCTGGTGATGTATCGCCAGAGCGGCGGCTTCTCGGCGGTCGCCGTGGACGCCCTGCTGTTCCTCTATGTGCTGGGCATCGTGCCCGCGTTGCTGATCGGCGGCCCGCTCTCGGACCGCTTCGGTCGCCGGCCGCTGATGCTGCCCGCGCCGGTGCTGGCCGCCGTCGGATCGGTGTTGTTGGCCGTGGGCGCGAACTCGATGGTGTTGCTGTCGGTGGGCCGCGTGTTCAGTGGCGTCGCCCTGGGCCTGTCGATGGCCGTCGGCGGCAGCTGGATCACCGAGCTGAGCATGCGCGCCGGCGACCGGCCGGCCGTCGGTGCGCGACGTGCGGCGATGAGCCTGACCGCCGGATTCGGCATCGGCGCCGGGGTTGCGGGTGTCCTCGCGCAATGGGCGCCGTGGCCGCATGTGTTCGCCTATACGGTGAACATCGTCATCGCGGTGGTCGCCTTGGTGTTGATCGTGCGTGTGCCCGAAACCCGAGCGCGCCAACAGAACCCGGGCCGTCTCATCGATGACCTGAAGATCCCGTCGGCCGGGCATCGGCGCTTTTTGCTCGTGGTGCTCCCGGTGGCACCGTGGGTGTTCGGTGCGTGTGGCGCGGCGTATGCGGTGATCCCGGCGTTGATGTCGGCGCGGACCTCGGGAGCGCCGATCGCCTTCGCCGCGCTGTGCTGTGTGCTCGGTCTGGCCGCCGGGTTCGCCATCCAGTCACTGGGACGGCGCATCGACGACCCGAACTCGGCCCGCGGCGCGGTCAGTGCACTGGTGGTGCTCGCCGTCGGAATGGGCTTGGCCGCGTTGGCCGCCCACGTCCTCACGATCTGGCTGTCGCTGGTCGCGGCGACCGTACTCGGCTGCGGATACGGCATGGCCTTGATCGCCGGCCTGCTCGAGGTCCAGCGGATTGCCGGTGATCGCGACCTGGCCGGCCTGACGGCGGTGTTCTACAGCGTCACCTATCTGGGCTTCGCGGCGCCGGCGGTCTTGGCATGGATCTCGCAGACCTTCGGTGGCGTCACCTATCCGGAGATGTTCGTCGTCGGGATCGGTGCTGCGCTGGGGTGTCTGGCCGTGGTGCTCATCGGGCACCGGAGCCGCCCGGTTGCGCCAACACCTCCCGGATGAGACGTAGCTGCTCGGCCGTCGCGGTCTGCAGCTGCGGCGGAGCAGGATCGGGTACCGCGCGCACGGCATCGAGCATTACGCGCCCGGCGTCGGTGAGATGGACGTACCTGCTGCGCCGATCGGCCGTACCGACTTGTCGCACAACGTAACCGGCCGACTCCAGATCCGACACCGCCACCGAGGCGGCCGGCGCATCCATCGCGGTGGCCAGAGCGATGTCCTTGAGCGCCATCGGGCGCTCGGCGACCCGCCGCAGGACGCGAATCCGGCTGAAGGGCAGGCCGGCCGCCGCGACGACGGCCCGCCGCCAGGGCTCGCGGGAATCGAAGACGAGACCGATCATCGCCTGCCACACCTCGTCGGCGAGTTCGTCGGCGGGCATGCCGCGGTCGTGCTCAGGCACATGGCCCTGCTCAGGCATCGACGGTCTCCGGTTCGATCAGGCGACGTGAGACGTCGGCGGCGGTGCGCCGACCCCACCCGGTCGACGAGACGACGCCCAGGACCAGGATGACGGCGCTGAAGATCACCACCAAGATCCACATCGGGTGCATGGCGGAGGCGAAGTCCGGTCCGATACCCGCCGCCGCGACACCGGTGATGCTTCCGGCCAGCGCCACGCCGACGCTCACGCCGACCTGACGGCTGGTGGAGGCGACCGCAGAGGCGGCGCCGGCGCGACTGCGCGGCATCCCGCTGACCGCGGAGTTCGTGATGGGTGGATTGATGGCGCCGAAGCCCACCCCGAACACCGCGAAGATGATCGCGATGACCAGCAGTGACGTGTCGGCCTCGATGGTCGTCATCAACGCCGAACTGATGAGCATCGCCACACCCGCCAACACCAGCGACGGCCGGGTCCCGAAGCGGCCGACCGCCCGCCCCGACAGCGGCGACAAGATCAGCACCGCGACCGCAGGTGGTAGCAGCATCGCGCCGGTCTCGATGGCCGAGAGCCCGCGGAGCTCTTGCAAATACAGCGACATCAGGAACAGGAACGCGCCCCAGCTCGCGAAGGCGCAGACCGCGATGATCGTCGCCGCCGAGAACGGGACGCTGCGGAAGAACCGGAGATCGATGAACGGATCGTCGTGATGCCGCTCGGCGACGATGAATCCGACGAAAGCGATTGCGGCGACGGCGAATACCGTGATCGTCGGCGCCGACGCCCAGCCGTGGACCGGCCCCTCGATGAGTCCGTAGACCAGCGTGGCGAGGGTCACCACGGCCAGTAGCTGCCCGAGCGGGTCGAGGGTACGCATGACCGGCGAACGCGATTCGGGGACGAAGATCGCGGTCAGCACGATGGCGGCCGCGCAGATCGGCAGATTCACCCAGAAGACCGCGCGCCAGTCGATGAGGTCGATCAGCGCGCCACCGATCATCGGGCCGAGCGCCATCGAGAGACCGACGACCGCACCCCACATGCCGATCGCCCGCGCGCGCTCCTTGGGTTCGACGAAGACCTGCGTGATGATCGACATCGCGACCGGGTTGAGCATGGACCCGCCGATCGCCTGCAGGGCGCGCGCCACGATGAGGACGGCGACCGACGGCGCCAGGCTGCAGGCCAGCGACCCCACGGCGAAGATGACCAGCCCGGTCTGGAACATGCGTTTGCGCCCGAAGCGGTCGGCGGTGGCGCCGGAGAGCATCAGCAGACTCGCCAGGACCAGGGTGTAGATGTCGATGACCCACTGCAGCGACGACACCGAGGCGTGCAGGTCGGTGCGGATCGACGGCAGCGCGACGTTCACGATGGTCGCGTCCATCGAGACGATCAGCAGGCTCATACAGCAGGTCGCCAGGATGATCATCTTGCGGCGGGGAGTCAGCTCCGTCGACGCAGTCGTTGTAGGCATACAAAAATTGTAGAACTACAACTACTTGGTGGCGAGTCGGCCAAGCCGGACACGGCGCCCGAACTCGGGTCGATTCGCGTGCCATAGTCTGGTGCCCATGCGTGTTCTGTTGACCGGGGGAGCCGGTTACATCGGTTCGCACACGGCCGTCGAGCTGGCCGGCGCCGGCCACGAGGTGGTCGTCTTCGACGACTTGTCGGCCACGAGTGCGGTCGCGGTGGAGCGGATCCGGGAACTGGCCGCCGCCGACGTCCCGTTCGTCAAGATCGACGTCACCGACCGGGAGGCGGTGGCCGCCGCCATCGCCGATACGGGGCCGTTCGACGCGATCATCCACCTCGCGGCCCGCAAGGCGATCGGCGAGTCGGTGGCCAAACCGCTCGAGTACTACTTCAACAACATCAACTCGACGCTGGTGATGCTCGAGATGTTGAGCCGCTTCGACATCCCGACGTTCCTGTTCTCGGGCACCGGCACCGTCTACAGCGAGCAGGCCGATCTGCCGTTCGTCGAAACCTCGCGCACGAGCATCGATCTGCCCAATCCCTACAGCAAGTCCAAGCGGATCTGCGAAGAGATCATGCGTGACTACTCGCTGACCGAGCCCGACAAGCGGCTGATCGGCCTGCGCTACTTCAATCCGATCGGCGCGCACCCGTCCGGCCGCATCGGCGAGGATCCGCACGGCATCCCCAACAACCTCATGCCGATCGTCGCGCGGGTGGGATCGGGAAAACTGCCGCAGGTCAGCATCTTCGGCCGCGACTACGACACCGACGACGGCACCGCGTTGCGCGACTACATCCACGTGGTCGATCTCGCCCGTGGTCATCTCGCCGCGATCGAGCACGCCCGCCCCGGACTGGAGTTCTTCAACCTCGGCACCGGCCGGCCGTCGAGCGTGCTGGAACTGATCGCCGCCTTCGAGGCCGCGTCGGGCATCCACATCCCGACCGTCGACGCCCCGCGCCGTCCCGGTGACGTCCAGGCCACCTATTGCCTACCCGACAAGGCCGCCGAAAAGCTGGGCTGGCGAGCAGAACTCGATGTGGTGCAAGCGTGCCGGGACTACTGGCGGTGGCAGGAGAACAATCCCGGCGGATACGACGGAAACTGATGTTGTGTCACAACGCTTTCGGCTGATCCTGCGGTACCGTCCTCGGCGATCTCGTCTCGGTGCCGCTTGAGCCGTGCTCGCCCGTTTTCAGTCATCTCCGAAGTAGCGCAGCCGCAAAACCCCAGGTCGTGGGGCATCGGTACATGACGAGATGACTGAAAACGGGAGTCGTGTCACCGCAGGGGCCGTCACTTCGGCCGCACGCCGACCGCGGCGAGCCACCGGTCGGCGATGGCGCGTACGCGGTCCGGCGTGAGCTGGTCGACGGGCAGTGCATACACCGGCCCGTAGAGGGTGGCGCGAGCGAGTGTCAGGTCGATGTCCAACGGCAGTTCGCCGCGGTCGATGGCGCGACGCAGCGGTGCGTTCTCGCGTTCGCGGTGACCGACGAGGAATGCGGACTCGAACTTCGCGGCGAAGCCCGGATCGAGTTCGGAGTGGGATTGCAAGGCGCGCAGTAGTTTTCCCTCCTCTGGATCGGCCATCAGGGCGGCCAGCAGCTGCACCGCCGCCCGCACGTCACCCGCCAGGGCCCCGGTGTCGGGCATCGTCAGCCTCTTGTCGGCGTCGGTGATCAGGGCCTCGAGGAGTACGTCGGCCTTGGTCGGCCACCACCGGTAGATGGTCTGCTTGGCGACCCCCGCACGCCGGGCGATCCCCTCCATGGTGAGTGCGGCGAATCCCACCTCCGCGAGCAGGTCGTCGGCCGAATGCAGAACCTTGGCGCGGGCGTCCTCGCTGCGTCCATACCGATTTCCCCGGTGCTGCGTCACGAGCATCAGGATAGCGGGCCCGGCTCTTGCAGTAGACGCAACGTTGCGTCTACTCTAATTCGCATGCAACGCTCCCGCGCCTTCCTCGTCGCCGGCTGCTTCTTCATGGAGATGCTCGATACGACCGTCGTGACCACAGCCGCACCGCTCATCGGCCATTCGCTGAACCAGCCGCCCACCGCCATCTCGGTGGTGATCACCGCCTATCTGCTGGCGCTGGCGGTGTTCATCCCGGTCGGCGGCTGGCTGATCACCCGGTGGACCGCACGGACGGTGTTCACCACGGCGATCGTGGTCTTCACCGTCGCCTCGCTGGCCTGCGGCTTCGCACCGTCGCTGGGATGGCTCGTCCTCGCCCGCGTCGTCCAGGGTGTCGGCGGCGCACTGATGGTGCCGGTCGGCCGCCAGGTGGTCCTCCGCTCGGCCGCGAAAACCGATGTGCTGCGGCTGATGTCGTACATCGTCTGGCCGGGTCTGCTCGCCCCGGTGGTGGCCCCCCTGATCGGCGCCGTGATCGCCGAGCAGTTGAGTTGGGAGTGGATCTTCTGGGTCAACGTGCCGCTCGGAGTCGTCGCCGCCGTCGTCGCGTGGCGGATCATGCCCGACGACGTCGAAGGCCCCCCGCGTCGGCTGGACTGGGTCGGCGTGGCCGTGGTGGGCGGGGGACTGGGTACCGCACTGTGGGCGGCGCATCTGATCGCCGACACCGGAGCCGGAGCCGGGATCATCGCGGCCTGGATCGCGGCGCCGGTGATCCTGTGCGCGCTGGCCTGC
This sequence comes from Gordonia sp. DT219, assembly GCF_049847065.1. NCBI lineage: Bacteria > Bacillati > Actinomycetota > Actinomycetes > Mycobacteriales > Gordoniaceae > Gordonia > Gordonia sp. DT219. Next base: position 10,739 of record NZ_JBNCNR010000022.1, read on the forward strand.
CGGCACCTGCTGAGCACTCCGACGCCGGTCGTGGATCTGCGGCTGCTCGGCAACCGCGTGTTCGGTCTCTCGCAGGCCGGGATGGCCGGATTCTTCATGGTCGTCATGGCGATCCCGTTCCTGATGCCACTGATGATGCAGACCGCGTTCGGGTGGTCGCCGGTGCGCTCGGGTGTGTTGGTGATGTTCGTGTTCATTGGCAACGTCGGGATCAAACCCGCAACGACGCCACTGCTCAACGCCTTCGGTTTCCGCACGGTGCTCGGCGTCTCGACGCTCGGTCTCGCCGCGACCGCGGTGGCGCTCGGCTGCGCGACGGCATCGACGCCCGCGTGGCTGATCGCAGTCGTCGCACTGGTCAGCGGGGTCTTCCGGTCGACGGCCCTCACCGCATATTCGACGATCGGATTCGCCACCATCGACGTCGCCGACCGGCGCACAGCCAACACCGTCGCGGCGACGGTTCAGCAGGTCGCCTCGGGCCTGGGTGTGGCGGTGGCCGCGGTGGGCGTGCGTCTGGGTGCCGCGATCACCGGCGACACGACCGCATCCGGCACGTACTTCTGGGCGTTCCTGGTGGCCGGCGCGGTCGCGCTCGCATCGCTGATCGCGGTGGCGCGGCTGCCACGGCAGGCGGGCGCTGAACTGCGGACCCGCTGAGCGGCCCGGGCGTCACCTTCAGCCGATGACCTGCTCGGTGGTCGAATATTTCTGTTCCACAGCGGACTTGGCCGCCTGCCACCAGTCGGGGTGGGCGCGATACCAGTCGACCGTCGCGGCCAGGCCCGAGCGGAAGTCGACATAGGCAGGCCGCCAACCCAATTCGGTACGCAAGCGAGTCGAGTCGATGGCGTAGCGGCGGTCGTGACCGGGGCGGTCGGTGACGAAGTCGAACCCGCCGCGCGGCCGGCCGAGCAGTTCCAGGATGGTCTCGACGACGGTGCGGTTGTCGACCTCGCCGTCGGCCCCGATGAGATAGGTCTCGCCGATCCGGCCCTTGTCGATGATGGTCCACACCGCATCGTTGTGGTCGTCGACGTGAATCCAGTCGCGCACGTTGCGGCCGTCGCCGTAGAGGCGCGGGCGCACCCCGGAGAGCACGTTGGTGATCTGGCGGGGGATGAACTTCTCCACGTGCTGATACGGCCCGTAGTTGTTGGAGCAGTTCGAGAGGGTGGCGGCCACGCCGAAGGAACGCACCCAGGCGCGCACCAGCAGATCGCTGCCGGCCTTGGTCGAGCTGTACGGGCTCGACGGGTTGTAGGGCGTGGCCTCGGTGAAGCGGGCCGGGTCGTCGAGGTCGAGGTCGCCGTAGACCTCGTCGGTGCTGATGTGGTGATAGCGCACCCGATGCCGGCGCACCGCCTCCAACAGGGTGTAGGTGCCGACCAGGTTGGTCTGCACGAACGCCGACGGATCGGCGAGCGAGTTGTCGTTGTGCGACTCGGCGGCGAAGTGCACCACCAGATCCGTCTCGCCGACCAGCCGATCGACCAGCGCGGCGTCGGCGATGTCGCCCTCGACGAGGTCGACGGAATCGCTCACCGAGGCCAGGGTGTCCGGGTTGGCCGCGTAGGTCAGCTTGTCCAGGACCCGGATTCGCACATCCGGTCGCCGGTCGAGTGTCCGCAGCACGAAATTCGCGCCGATGAATCCGGCGCCGCCGGTGACCAGCACGCGCATCGGGCTCAGCCCCTCTCGTCGTCCCCGCGGGAGTCTCGGGTCGGTGTCCGCGCGGTTGCGTGGGACGACGTAGACGATACCGGGGCAGCTCCACATCGGCCCGCTACCCTGTCTGCATGCGCGGGATCATCCTGGCCGGGGGCACCGGTAGCCGGCTGCACCCCATCACCCAGGGGGTGAGCAAACAACTCGTCCCCGTCTACGACAAGCCGATGATCTACTACCCGCTGTCCACGCTGATGCTGGCCGGCATCCGGGAGATCCTCATCATCACCGCACCGGGGGACGAGGAACTGTTCCGGGGGCTGCTCGGCGACGGCAGTCGGTTCGGCGTCGAGCTGAGCTATGTGACCCAGGCATCTCCGGACGGGCTCGCGCAGGCGTTCACCCTCGGCGCCGACCACATCGGCGAGGATTCGGTCGCGCTGGTGCTCGGCGACAACATCTTCTACGGGCCGGGTCTGGGGTCGCAGTTGCAAGGCTTCGGCCACGTCGACGGCGGTGCGATCTTCGCGTACTGGGTCGCCGACCCGAGCGCCTACGGCGTCGTCGAATTCGACGAGTCGGGTACGGCGATCTCGTTGGCGGAGAAGCCCGCTGCGCCCAAGTCGAACTACGCGGTGCCGGGGCTGTACTTCTACGACAACGAGGTCGTCGAGATCGCGCGTCGGCTGACTCCCAGTGCGCGAGGCGAATACGAGATCACCGACATCAACGCCGAGTACCTGCGGCGCGGCAAACTGCGGGTGACGGTGTTGCCGCGGGGTACCGCGTGGCTCGACACCGGAACCTTCGACTCCCTGCTCGACGCCGGAAACTTCGTGCGCACAGTCGAACAGCGGCAAGGGCTCAAGATTGCGGTTCCCGAGGAGATCGCCTGGCGCCGAGGCTATCTCGGTGACGACGAGCTCGCGGTGTGTGCCGAGCGGCTGCGCAAGTCGGGGTACGGGGATTATCTACTGGAAATACTGGCCCGCGGAAAGGGATTCGCGTGAAGGTTCGACCTCTGTCCATCGACGGTGCGTGGGAGTTGTCGCCGGTCCTGCACGGCGACGCCCGCGGGGTGTTCACCGAGGCGTTCAAGGCCGATGTGCTTGCCGAGACCATCGGCCACCGCTTCGACCTCGCGCAGGTCAACCTCTCCGTGTCGGCGGCGGGGGTGCTGCGCGGCGTGCACTTCGCCGACGTCCCACCGGGCCAGGCCAAATACGTGACCTGTGCGGCGGGGGCGATCCTCGACGTCATCGTCGACATCCGGGTCGGGTCACCGACATTCGGCGCCCACGACACCGTCCTCCTCGACGACGTCGACCGGCGTGCGGTGTATCTCTCGGAAGGACTCGGGCACGCCTTCTGTGCACTCGCCGACGACTCGGCGGTCACCTACCTCTGCTCGACGGGCTACAACCCGGGTGCCGAACACGGGATCGATCCGATGGATCCGCAGCTGGCGATCGACTGGCCGACCCTCGCGCGCGACGGGACCCGGCTGGAATATGAACTATCCGCGAAGGATACCGCCGCGCCGGGCCTGTTCGAGGCCCGCGACGCGGGTCTGCTGCCGCGATACGACGCGGTCATCGCATATCTGCGGGGCTGACGCACGAGCGCGGGATTCAGCGGGTCCGGGAGGCTCAGGCTGCGCCGGGGTACGGGGGCAACTCCGGGGTGAACAGCCAGTCCCGCCACAGTTCCTGCAGTGGGGCAGGCGAATGGTTGGCCGCGAGGGCGATGAAGTCCTCGGTGGTCACCGACCCGTAGCGGTATTTGTCGGTCCAGCGGTGCAGGAGAGCGAAGAAGTTGCCGTCACCGATCGACAACCGCAGCGCGTGCAGGGTCAGCGCGCCACGCTTGTAGACCCAGTCGTCGAACATCTTTCGTGGCCCCGGGTCGGCGAGGGTCACGCGCACCGGGGTGGCCGCGAGTTTCGCGTAGTAGTGCCGGGCCCACTCGTCGGCGCTGCGCCCACCGGACCGCTGACTCCACAACCATTCGGCGTAGCAGGCGAATCCCTCGTGCAGCCAGATGTCGCGCCACCGGTGCAGCGTCACCGAGTTGCCGAACCACTGATGCGCGAGTTCGTGGGCGACGAGTCGCTCGGATCGGGACGTGCCATCGCAATGATTGGCGCCGAATGTCGAAAAGCTTTGCGCCTCAATGGGTATTTCCAGCGCATCGTCGGTGACGACGACGGTGTACCGCGGAAACGGATACGGGCCGAACATCTCGACGAAGGCGTCGATCATGTCCACCTGCCGGGCGAAATCCACCTTGAGGTTGCTCGACAAGCGCGCCGGGAACACCGCGTCGACCGGGATCGGCCCGGTGGCCAGCGAGACCTTCTTGTACGGACCGATCTGGATGGACGCCAGATACGTCGCCATCGGCTCGATCTGCTGATACACCCACGTGGTCTGCGCCGCGCGGACGCGCTTGGATTCCAGGACTCCGTTGGCGAGTGCGAAATACGGGCTGTCGGTGGTGATCGCGATTCGGTAGGTGGCCTTGGCGACCGGATGGTCGTCGCACGGGAACCACGACGCCGCGCCGTTGGGCTGATTGGCGCACAACGCACCCTCGGTGAGTTCTTCCCAGCCGACCTCACCCCATGCACCGCGGATCGGCCGGGGCGAGCCGTGATAGCGCACCACGATCGTCATCGCACCGCCCGGTGGGATGGGCGTATCGGGGACGATCGTCAGCTTCTTGTTGCGATGGGAGTAACGCACCCGTTTGCCGTCGACGCTGACCCGCGTGACGCTCAGCGTCCCGGCGAGATCGAGCGAGAAGCGCGTCAGGTCGACGTAGGAGGTCGCGGTGAGGGTTGCGGTGCCCTCGAGCCGATTGCCGGTGACCCGGTATGCCAGCTCGAGGTCGTACCGCGAGATGCGGTACCCGAGGTTGCCGTTGGCGGGGAGATACGGGTCCAGCTCATCGGCCGGCGCCCCGAGGAGGGGCTGTCGCGACGTCCTGGCCGACTTTCCGCGCACTCACATCTCCTTGTTGGTGACGATCGCGTGTCGGGCCCCGCCTCGGGAGCCGAACTTGCGGACACTCACAGTACCCGCCGAATCATGCGGGGGCATGACATCTCGACACGCATACCCGTACGGTGAGCGGACCGCTGGTCGAAAAATCGCCGCCGGCATCAGCTCTGGGCGTCGTCACGACGTTGCCACCGGCACCGACGTTGCCACCGACACCGAAGCTGCACCCGACAACGAAACTTCAAGACCGACAGTAAGGAAGAAACATGCTCCGAAGCATCGCGCTCCTGATCGCCCGGGTGATCCTCGGATTCATCTTCATCATGCACGGCTGGCAGAAGCTGCACACCAACGGAATCGGCGCCACCAAGGACTTCTTCACGTCGGTCGGCGCTCCGTGGCCGGAGTTCTCCGCGTACTACGCGACGTGGGTCGAGTTCGTGGGCGGCATTCTGCTCATCCTCGGGCTCGCCTTGCCCCTGGTCTCGATCCTGTTGATCATCGACATGATCGGCGCCATCGCCACCGTGCACTGGGACCACGGATTCTGGAATCCCGACAACGGTTACGAGTTCCCGCTCGCGCTCATCGCGGGACTGCTCGCGGTCGGGTTCGCCAACGCCGGCGCCTACGCCGCCGATCACTACCTGCCGCGGCCACGCCGAACACGGTCGTCGGCGGTCTGAGAATTTCCCGAGCGCCGGCGCTTTCCCGAGCGCCGGCTCAGGCCACCAACCCGTCGATCGTCGTGCGGTCGAACGCGGCGCCGTCGATGTCGGGCAGATGAGATCGCAACACGCCGAGGTGGGCCAGTACGCCGTCGGGGTGACGCAGGCCCACCCCGTCGATCGCGCCGGGGGAGACCAGGGATTCGGGATCGAGGCCGTGCCGGTGGGCCAGCGCCGCGCCGAGTAGTCGGCGGGCCTGGTCCTGATCGACGTCCCAGAGCGCGTCGGCGGTCAGCAGGTAGAGCCGGACGGCCGGCGGGTAGTCGTCGAGATGCACGAGCGCCCACGCCCAGTGCTTGGCGACGTCGACGGTGTCGGACTCGCCACGTCCGTGTGTGCGGACATACTTGCCGTGCAATTCACGGCACAGGCCGCTGGCGTCGGCCCACAGGCCGAGCTCCGACATGCAGCGCACCGAGTCGTGGAGATTGGACAGATACATCGGTGAATACGGTCCCTCGCGCCGCGACCGGATCTCCCGCAGCACCGAGAACTCGGCCAGCGCCTGCTCGAAGTCGCCCGCGAAGAGCAAGGACCGGGCTTCGTCCTGCATTTCCTCGATCACCCCGACATTGTGACCGAATGCGCGCCCGATCGTGATCCATTTCACAAAAGCGTCACGCGTCCGTAGCCTTGCCGCCCGGCCGAAGTTTCCGACTGCGGTGGCCACGAGTGAGCTCGCCTGGCATCGTTGAAAAGGTGAGCGGCTACGAGAACGACACCACCCCAGAAGGCTCGGACGGCGAGTACAGCCTCGACCCCGACGATCAGCTGCCCTCGGAGGACACGCTCGTCGATCGTGGCGTCGACGACGTCCTCGACGAGGGCTACTCGCCGCCCGACTACGAACCCAAGGGCGCGCAACACGGTCTGACGACGCAGGAGATGCGCGAGGGCGAAACCCTCGACGAGAAACTCTCCGAGGAACGACCGGACGTCGGCGCGAGCGATCCGCTCGACGACATCGCCGCCGACGAGCACCGCAACTGGCGCTCACACGAGTCCGACGCCGACCCGGAGTTCGGTGAGGACACCGATCAGGTCGGTGACCGCCGGGCCGGCCGGTTGGTCGCTCCCGACGAAGGCGACGTGCGCGACGACGAGGCCGATTCGGTGGCCGCGGACTGGGGGATCGCCGGTGCCGGTGCCGGTGCAGAAGAGGCCGCCGTCCACGTCGTCGACGACGAGGACGAGGGGCGGTCCTGACCGTCGGGCCAGCTTGTTCCGCGGGGGCCGTTGACAGTCGGGTCGTCGTCGCCAACGATGGGAGTGCGCGGGTCCGACGTTTCCCCGCGTCCGCACGCCACGGGAGGATCTCCAGTGAGCATCACCGAACGTATATCTCGCAGAACCGATCACGACAGCAGTACTGATCAGGACTCCGGTACCGATCAGACACTCGCGCAACGCTTCCGAGAAGTCCGCGAGCTCACCGATCTGCTCGCGTCGCGATTGTCGGCCGAGGACCAGACGCCACAGTCGATGACCGAGGCGAGTCCGGCCAAATGGCACCGGGCACATGTCACCTGGTTCTTCGAGGAATTCGTTCTCCGTCGCGATCGGGGGTATGTGGTCTATGACGACACCTACCGGTACCTGTTCAACAGCTACTACGAGGCGGTGGGGCAACGACATCCGCGGCCCGACCGTGGGCTGGTGACCCGGCCGGGTGCCGACGACGTCACGCACTACCGCAACTACGTCGACGCGGCGATGGCCGACGCACTGTCGCGCGGGTCGCTCGACGAAGACGCCCTCGACCTCGTCGAGCTCGGCTGCAATCATGAACAGCAACACCAGGAATTGCTGCTCATGGACATCAAGCACTTGTTCTCGACGATCCCGCTGCAGCCCGGGCCGGTCTACGTCGACCGGGATCTCGACTCGCCGACCACGCCCGGCCCGATGACCTGGCGGTCGGTGCCCGGCGGGGTCGTCGAGGTGGGCACCGAGTTCGGTGGCGGCTTCTCCTATGACAACGAGGGACCCCGCCATCGAGTGTTTCTCGAGGACTTCGAGATCGCGCAACGGCCCGTCACCAACTCCGACTGGCTGGAATTCATGGCCGACGACGGCTACCGGCGCCCGCAACTGTGGCTCTCCGACGGATGGGCGCAGATCCGCGAGACCGGCTGGGACGCACCGGGTTACTGGCGATGCGAGGACGGCGAGTGGTCGACGTTCACGTTGTCGGGACGGCGTCGCCTCGTGCCCGCCGAACCCGTCGTGCATGTCTCGTTCTACGAGGCCGATGCGTTCGCCCGGTGGGCCGGGGCACGCCTGCCCACCGAATTCGAGTGGGAGACCGCAGCATCGGGGGTTCACGACCATCGTGGCGAGCTGCTAGATCCGGACCGATGTCACCCACGTTCGGTCGGCTCGGCGATGATCGGCGATGTGTGGGAATGGACGGCGAGTGCATACCTGCCCTATCCCGGTTTCGTACCGGCCAACGGGGCGGTCGGCGAATACAACGGAAAGTTCATGTCCGATCAGCATGTGCTGCGCGGCGCGTCGGCCGTCACCCCCCGCGGCCACGAGCGGCTCACCTATCGCAACTTCTTCCCGGCCGCCTCGCGCTGGGTCTTCGCCGGACTGAGGTTGGCGCGGTGACGGTCGGCGCACCCTCCGGGACTCGTTCGGGCGCAGCTCACGGGCTCGCCGCCGACGCCCTCGCCGGCCTGTGGAGTGCTCCGCCGGTGCTGCCGACGAAGTGGCTCTACGACGAGCGCGGCAGCAGACTCTTCGACGAGATCACCCGGCTGCCCGAGTACTATCCGACCCGACGCGAGACCGCGATCCTGCGTGCCCACGCCGACGACGTCGTCGCGCGCACCGGTGCATCGATGATGATCGAATTCGGTTCGGGCACTTCGACGAAGACACGACTGCTCCTCGACGCGTTCGCTGCCGCCGGTCGCCGATTCACCTATGTCCCGCTCGATGTCAGTGCCGAGATCCTCGCCGAATCGTCGGCGATCCTCACGCGTGACTATCCGGGCATCGGCGTCGCACCGGCAGCAGGCGATTTCACCGATCCCGATCTGACGCTGCCCGATTCCGATGGTCCGCGGGTCGCGGTCTTCCTCGGCGGCACCATCGGCAACTTCACCGACGCCGACCGTCGGCGGTTCTTCGCCGTACTGGCCGGTGCACTGGCCCCCGGTGACTTCTTGCTGCTCGGCGCGGATCTGATCAAGGACACCGGACGTCTCGTCGCCGCGTACAACGACAAAGCCGGGGTGACCGCGGATTTCAACCGCAACATGATCGAGGTGTTGCGGACCGGGCTCGACGCGACCGGCCTGTACGTCGACGACTTCGACCACCTCGCCCGGTGGAATCCGGTCCGGCACCGCATCGAGATGTGGTTGCGCGCGCGCCGCGACGTCGACGCGTACTTCGGTGTGCTGCAACGTGAGTGGACGCTGGCCGCAGGTGCGGAGATCCGGACCGAGATCAGTACGAAGTTCGAACTGCCGGTACTGGGTGCGGAGCTCGACGACGCCGGGTTGCGGCCGGTGACCAGTTGGACCGATCCGTTCGGCGACTTCTCCCTGACGCTGACGCGACGCTGAGCGATCGATTCGCCGACGCGGGACCCGGTACCCGGCCCGTAATGTGTGGCATGCTGTGCACGGTCAGAAAACTGACAACGCACAACTCATCGTTTAAGGAGCATCCCGATGTGGGGTTCATTCTGGAACTTCCTGTGGTCGATGGTCATCATCTTCGCCTTCGTGGCGTACCTGATCGTCCTCTGGTACGTGATCGCCGACCTGTTCCGAGACCGCAAGGCGTCCGGGTGGTCGAAGGCCGTCTGGGTCATCTTCCTGATCATCATCCCGTATCTGACAGCGCTGGCGTACCTGTTGTTCAAGGGTCAGGGGATGGCCCAGCGCGCGCAGGCAGCTGCGGTCGAATACAAGAAGGATTCCGACGACTACATCAAGACCGTCGCGGGTACTTCGCCGGCACAACAGATTGCGGATGCGAAGTCGCTGCTCGACTCGGGCGCGATCACCCCGGAAGAATTCGAGCACCTCAAGTCCAAGGCTCTCGCACACTGAGGCCACGGCAACTGACTGTCCGGCACGCTGCTGACTGTCCGGCAGGCTGCTGACCGTCCGGCACGGGCGGGCCCTCGTACACCGAGGGCCCGCCCGTTGCCGTCAGGTCACAGGATCTCGGGTTCGGTCCCGAACGGGTTGTCGGTGTGGCCGACGAGGTCGGCAACCGAGTCGATGACATGGGTGGGGCGATAGGGGAACAGTTCGACCGTTTCGATGGTGGAGATTCCGGAGAGCACCAGGATCGTCTGCAGTCCGGCTTCGAGCCCGGAGATCACATCGGTGTCCATGCGGTCACCGATCATCAGCGTGTGTTCGGAATGTGCGCCCATCTTGCGCAGCGCCGACCGCATCATCAGCGGGTTGGGTTTGCCGACGTAGTACGGGTCGCGATTGGTGGCGCGCGAGATCAACGCGGCCACCGCGCCGGTGGCCGGCAGGGAACCCTGCGTGGAGGGGCCGGTGGCATCGGGGTTGGTGGCGATGAACCGGGCGCCGCGTTCGACCAATCGGATCGCGGTCGTGATCGCCTCGAACGAATATGTCCGGGTCTCCCCGAGTACGACGTAGTCCGGGTCGGCGTCGGTGATGACATAGCCGACTTCGTGGAGCGCCGTCGTCAGCCCGGACTCGCCGACCACATAGGCCGAACCTCCCGGACGCTGGGTGTCGAGGAAGCGTGCGGTGGCCAGTGCCGAGGTCCAGATCGAGTCCTCGGGGATGTCGAGGCCGGTCCGCAGCAGACGTGCACGCAGGTCGCGCGGCGTGCGAATCGAGTTGTTGGTGAGCACGGTGAACGGAATGCCGTTGTCGCGCAACTCGTCGATGAGGGCGTCGGCGCCGGGGATCAGATGCTCCTCGCGGGTGAGAACGCCATCCATGTCCATGAGGTAGTTCCAGCTCATGGCCCCACGCTAGCGGACGGCGACGCCGTCGTCCGCCGTCCGGTGAACCCGCCACAGCGGATTCACCGGGCCGTGTCCGGCGCCGAGCGGATAGGCGGCCTGCAGGCCGCGCGTCACCCACGTCTTCGCGAAGGCGACCGCGTCGGGGACCGAGTAGCGGTGGGCGAGCGCGGATGCGATGGCCGCGGCGAGGGTGTCCCCGGCGCCGTGATCGTGGCCGGTGTCCACGCGGGGATGCGTGAACTCGGCGAATGACGCGCCGTCGAACAACAGGTCCGGGCTCTGCGCACTGCCGCGCAGATGCCCGCCCTTGACCAGCGCCCACTGCGGACCGAGGCCGTGCAGTGCGCGCGCCGCGTCGCGCTGGGTGGACTCGTCGACGACCTCGATGCCGGTGATCAGGCGAACCTCGTCGAGATTCGGCGTGACGATCGTCGCCAGTGGGAACAGCTTGTTGCGCAGCGCATCCAGCGCCTCGGTGGCCAGCAGCTGATCGCCGTGCATCGACGCGCACACCGGGTCGAGGATCAGGGGTGCCGCGCCGTCGCGGCCGATGCCGGCGTCGACGCAGGCGTGCGTGACCGCTTCGATGATCGGCTCCGACGCCAGCATGCCGGTCTTGGCGGCACCGACCCCGATGTCGGAGACGACCGAATAGATCTGTGCGGCCACGACCTCGGGGGGGATCTCATGAAAACCGCTCACCCCCAACGAGTTCTGGACCGTCACCGCCGTCACCGCGACGCAGCCGTGCAGACCCAGCAGAGCAAAGGTCCGCAGGTCGGCCTGGATGCCCGCGCCGCCGCCGGAATCCGAGCCGGCGATCGTCATCACCCGGACCGGCGTCGAACCCGGTGCGGCCGTGGGCAACAGCGGTGGACCGCCGGTATCCGCCGAGCCGGCCTCGCTGCCCGGCGAGTCGGTCATGCCGGGTTCCCGGCATCGATCGGCAGGTAGATGCGGCCGCCGGCGTCGGCGAATTCGGCAGACTTGGCGGCCATCTCCTCGGCGATCTTGCGATCGATGTCCTCGGCGGTGACCAGATTGTTCTCCTCGGCATAGGTGCGCACATCGGCCGAGATCCGCATGGAGCAGAACTTGGGACCGCACATCGAGCAGAAGTGCGCCGTCTTGGCCGGTTCGGCGGGCAGGGTCTCGTCGTGATATTCGCGGGCGGTGTCGGGGTCGAGGGCCAGATTGAACTGGTCGGTCCACCGGAACTCGAAGCGCGCCTTGGACAATGCGTCATCACGTTCCTGGGCGCGCGGGTGTCCCTTCGCGAGGTCTGCTGAATGCGCGGCGATCTTGTAGGTGATGACGCCGACCTTCACGTCGTCGCGATCGGGCAGTCCCAGGTGTTCTTTCGGGGTGACGTAACACAACATCGCGGTGCCGGCCTGCGCGATCATCGCCGCCCCGATCGCCGAGGTGATGTGGTCATAGGCGGGTGCGATGTCGGTGGCCAGCGGTCCGAGCGTGTAGAAGGGTGCTTGTTCGCAGAGTTCCTCCTCCAGCCGTACGTTCTCGGCGATCTTGTGCATCGGCACGTGGCCGGGGCCCTCGATCATCACTTGCACCCCATGCGATTTCGCCTTTGTGGTGAGTTCGCCCAAGGTGCGCAACTCGGCGAATTGGGCTTCGTCGTTGGCATCGGCGATCGAGCCCGGCCGCAATCCGTCACCGAGGGAGAAGGTGATGTCGTAGCGGGCGAAGATCTCGCACAGCTCGTCGAAGTGGGTGTACAAGAAGGATTCCTCGTGATGGGCCAGGCACCAGGCCGCCATGATCGAGCCGCCACGGGAGACGATGCCGGTGACCCGGCGGGCGGTCAGTGGCACGTAGCGCAGCAGCACCCCGGCGTGCACGGTCATGTAGTCGACACCCTGCTCGGCCTGCTCGATGACGGTGTCGCGGTAGATCTCCCAGGTGAGTTCGGTCGGATCGCCCTTGACCTTCTCCAGCGCCTGGTAGATGGGGACGGTCCCGACCGGGACCGGCGAATTGCGCAAGATCCATTCGCGGGTCAGGTGGATATCGGACCCGGTCGAGAGATCCATGATGGTGTCGGCGCCCCAGCGGGTGGCCCAGACCATCTTCTCGACCTCCTCGGCGATGGAGCTGCTGACCGCCGAATTGCCGATGTTGGCATTGATCTTCACCGCGAAGGCCTTGCCGATGATCATCGGCTCGGACTCGGGGTGCCGGTGGTTGACCGGGATCACCGCGCGGCCGGCGGCCACCTCGGTGCGCACCAGCTCGACCTCGACGTCTTCGCGGGCTGCAATGTAACGCATCTCCGGTGTGACGAGACCGGCACGGGCCCAGGCCAATTGGGTGGCTGCCCCATCGACGGGTGCCGGCCGTTGCCACGACTCGCGGGTGCGCGGCAGCCCCTTGTCGACGTCGATGACGGCATCGGTGTCGGTGTAGGGCCCCGACGTGTCGTAGACGTCGAGATGTTCACCGTTGGTCAGATGGATGCGGCGCTGCCCGATTCGCAGGTCACCGATCTCGAGATGATGTTTGGTGCTGCCCTCGATCGGGCCGGTGGTGAGGATGTCGCTCCCGACCGTGCTCTCGGTGGCTGCATTCTCGGTGGTTGCGGCATCGGTGGGCACACGTGTTTTCATGGTCGATCTCCCTACGCCGGCATTATCCGGACAGGTTCGGGCGGTCGGCGACCGCCAGTCGCCATCTCAGCCCCCGGAACGTGGGAGCCCCCGCGTGGTGAAGTTGTATGAGCGTTGCGTCACGACTGTGCGCAGTGGCCACCCTACCCGCAAGGTCCCGGACCCGGCTGCCGGATGTCGGCTGCCCGGCGTTGGTTGCTGATGCACGTTGCTGTTGCCGGGGTGTGTGTCGGCTTTGTTCACAGGCAATTTGCGCGCGAAAGACTTGCGCCTACGTAACCGTAGGGTATTGTGTGATCGGGATCACAGAGAGGATCTGTCGTTCGGGGGGAGCCGAGCGACGCAATTCGTCGTCTCAGCACGACGTGATGAGGGGTGAGGACCAATGAATCGCAAACACCGGCACCGCCCGCCGCAGTCGGCGCAGTCGATTCTGCAGCAGATCTCGCAGGTCGTCCACAATCCGTCCCGGGAGAGATTCGAGCTCTGGGTGGCCGGTGACCTCGTCGGCGTCCTGGGCTATTCGGTCGAGGAGGCCGATGGTCAGCGGACCATCACGGTGTTGCACACGGTGCTCTATGACGAATACACCGGCCACGGACTCGGAACGCGACTTGCGCGTGGAGCCCTCGCCTACATCCGGGACCAGGGCGCGCGGGTGCGCCCGGTCTGTTCGTTCACCAAGGACTTCCTCGACGGGCATCCCGGGATCGTGCCGTTGGCTCCGATCTGAGATTAGGTTATCCTGTCCTCACATTTTGAGGAGAGGGGCCGTTCGGCATGGCCGAGACAAGCCAGAAAGCAGCGTCGCGCGGATGGCAGGGGGCAGTTCTCAAGCTGCTGCGCGCCGATGACTACGAGTTCACCGTCACCAGTACCGATACGATCACCGACCACTACCTGCGGATCGGGTTGCGTGGCGGTGGCCTGCTCGCCGACCACCCGATCCATCCCACGATGTGGGTGCGGCTCTGGTTCGAGTCGGACGGCAGTGCGCACCAGCGGGGGTACACGATCGTCGACCCGGACGCCGGCACCGACACCTTCTTCATCGAGTTCGCCGTCCACGAGGGCGCCGCGCTGCGGTGGGCGCTCGCCGTCCGGCCCGGCGACACCATCGGCGCCACGTTCATGGGGTCCAAGTTCACGATTCGGAATCCGGCGCCGGCAGGCTGGCTGATCGCCGGCGACGCCGCATCGCTGCCGGCGATCAACTCGCTGCTCGACGCGTTGAGCGAGACGCTGGCTCCCGGGGCGGCGACGATCTGGTTCGAGTACTCGCACGCCGACGATCGTGAGCTGCCGATCAGGGTGCGTCCACAGGACACCGTGCACTGGATCGAGCGGGGCGCCGACGGGACTGCGATCGTCGACGCGGTGCGCGCCGCGGCGGCCCCGCAACCCGATCACTTCGGCTGGGTTGCACTGGATTCGGTGGCCACTCGAGCCGTGGCGCAGGTGTTCCGGACGGAGTACGGACTCGGGAAGAAGGGTGTCAAAGCCCAGGCGTACTGGCAGGTCGACTCGAAATGAGCTATCCGACTACACAAGACACCGCCGGGAATGATGCGGCGGCCGACCAGTCGGGCGAGGCCGCCGGCTCGTCCCTGAACTGGCCGACGGTGCTGGCCTCGGCCGGCATCGCGGCGGTCACCTCGGCATTGATCGTGACGATCGGCGTCGTCGGACTGCTCGTCGCCGACAATCGCGGGGGGCTGCAGAGCACGGCGGCCCAGCCGACCGTCGTGAACCTCGGCGCACCGAGCCCGCAGGCGGCCGCGGCTGCGGCAGCGCCCGGACCGACGACACCGCAGGCGCCGGCCGGCCAGACGCCCGAGCCGGCTCCGACGGAGGCAGTCCCGCCCGCAGCCGGTGCGGTGGCGCCGACCGCCGCCTCCGTACAGCAGAGCACCGTACAGCAGAGCACCGCGCCGCAGGCCCCCGCACAGCAGAGCGCCGCGCCCGCGGCGCTCTCCGCTGCGCAATTGACCACCAAGGTCAAGGTGGCCATGAACACCGGTGCCTCCCGGACGGCGCGCGCAGCCGAATTGCAGGGTGGGCAGCGGGCGCTGACATCCGTCGACGCGGTGGCGCGACTGATGGCGGCCTATCCCGATGCCGGCTTCAGTTACCAGATCGTCGGTCCGGTGGCCGTCAACGCCACCACGCAGACAGCGCAACTGCAGATGTCGTTGGTGGGCAACGGCTCTCGATACAAGCCGATGAAATGGATATGGCTCGACGACAAATGGAAGCTCTCCAACGAAAGTGTCTGTGTGATCGCCGCCTACGCGATGGTGCCGTGCTCGGTATGAGAACGCGAGGGGTAGTGAGCAGAATCCGGATACT
Organism: Gordonia sp. DT219; assembly: GCF_049847065.1. NCBI lineage: Bacteria > Bacillati > Actinomycetota > Actinomycetes > Mycobacteriales > Gordoniaceae > Gordonia > Gordonia sp. DT219. The sequence goes on from NZ_JBNCNR010000022.1 coordinate 26,091, forward strand.
GACCGCCGTCCTCGCGGCCCTGATCGTGGCCGTCGTCGCCGGGTGTTCGGCGCCGGCGGACGACGATGCGGGCGGCTCGGTGCAGCTCAACCTGCCCGACGGGAGATCGGTGACGATCCCGCACACACCCCAGCGGATCGTCACCCTCGGCGGGCAGTGGACCGATGTGCTGTTGTCCTTCGGGCGCAAGCCGGTCGGCTACTACGACGCGATCCAGACGACCGCCCATCAGCTTCCGCCGTGGTACGGCACCGAACTCGCGGACTCGACGCCGCTCGACCCGAACGGCGACATCGTCGCCGCCGTGGCCACCCTGAAGCCCGATCTGATCGTCGCACCCGGATTCGCCTCGATGAGTGGGGTTTTCGACAAGCTGACCGAGCTTGCCCCGACCATCGACAAGATCAGCGGCGCACAGGTGGACCCGTGGCCGGACATGGTGACGCTGATGGGCACCATCCTGCATCAACCGGATAAGGCCAAGGAGATCATCGCCGGTGTCGACGGCAAGATCGGCGCCATCGCGAACGAGTATCCGGGACTGAAGGGCAAGACCTATTCCTTTGCCTACATGTATGGCTCCGACCAGATCTCGGTGCTCGGTGATCCGAATGACGGGGCGGGAAAACTGTTCGCCTCGCTCGGCCTGACGATGGCGCCCCGGCTGATCCAGCAGAGCCGCACCAGTGGGCAACCGCGCGTGCAGATCAGCGCCGAGAACATTCCCTGGCTAAACTCCGACCTACTCGTGATGGCCACGCAGACAGACGATCTGCGTACCCGACTCGAGAGCCTGCCGGGCTACCGCAACCTTGCGTCGGTGAAAACCGGTGCCGTCGCGATGCTGAACCAGATGCAGATCACCGGACTCAACGAGCCGGCACCCAAGGCCACCGTCTACGTCCTCGACCAGCTCCGGCCGGCCCTGGCCCGGGCGGCCGGGCAGTGACGCGGGCGCTCGGCGGCGGGCCGCCACGGTGACACGTTCAGGCGCGCAGATCCACCGCGGCCACCGCCACGCCCGCATCGGCCCAGCGGGCCGCCGTGGCGCGCCGGGCCGCGGGCGAGGTGATCAACAAGAGAGCGAAGGCCGCGGGCGGATCTGCGACATCGCGATAGTGGTCGCGATAGAACACCATGGATTCGGCGAACCAGGTGAAGGCGCGCGCCGAGGATGTCAGGACGTCCTGCGCGTCGGTGATGACGGTGAGGAGGCCCGTCGTGCCGGCGGGCCGATCGAGATCGCGCATGCAGTCGTCGAAGGCGTCGGCATTGTGGCCGAAATAACCAGGGAAATCCCACTCCTGCGCGAAGGTCGAGAAGAGGTCGTCGCGGGTCGTCAGGCGCGGACCCTCGATCCGGACGGAGCGAAAACCGGCGGGCAGGCGCAGTGTCGGGTCGTGTGCGGTGGTGGCCAGGCCGACCGCGGAACCGTGGCCGGCGGCGTCGGCGAGGAATCCGGTGAGCGAAACGGGTTGTGGGATCACGTGTTCGGTCCTCGAATCCGGACGAAGGTCTGGTAGTGGTCGAAGGTGTACCACGCGGAGCCGTCATCGCCGGTGACGATGCGCTCGGCATCGCGCGAATGCCCGGGCTTCTTCGGGTTGACGTCCCACTCGCGATAACTGATCCGCCGGCCGCGAGAAGCGGTGCGCGGCAACCGTCCCTCACCGTTGCGGAACTCGATGCCGCCGCGGGTACCGGGTGCGTGGGCCGATTCCGGCCACGCTCCGGTGTCGATCAGGGCGAGGGTCCGGGTCACCCGGGCCGGGACCTGCGTGGTGGCGGGGGCGGCATTCGGGGTCGTCGACCCGGCGTCGTCGCCGGAGTCCTCGAGCATCCAGGTGAGCAAGCCCAGAAGTGCGATGACCACCACGGTGGCCACGGTGATGACCGCCCGCTTGCGCCGTTGCGTGGGTTCGGTCACCGCGGGCGCTCCCGGGAGAGGTAGCGATACCGGTGGTGCAGTGTGAAACCCCGGGCGCGATACCAGTTTCCGGCGACCCCGTTGTCGGCCGCGACCTGCAGGTAGGCGCGCGACGCGCCCGCCTCGGCGCCCCAGGCCAGCAAGGTCGCGAGGACGGCGTCGCCCAGCCTTTCCCGGCGTCGCCCGGGGTCGGTCCACACTGCGGTGATCCCCAGCCAGCGGGTCGGTGAATCCGGTGCAGAGGTGAGCGCGCCGCGTCCGATCGCGACGGGACGCCCGGCCGACTCGACGGTCGCGAAGGTGACCGTGGAATCGGTGCCGGCCGATGCGGACACCACCGCCGACCCGGCGTCGACATCGGCGTCGGGACCCAGATAGGCGCGCACCCATTCGGTGGTGGGTCCCGGCGCCAGAACGACGTCGGCGTCTGCGCGCACCGACCGCCGGGCGGCGAGTTCCCTTGTCAGCACGTGGTTCTCACCTGAGGCCGGGGTGCCCGCGAGCCGACTCGGCAACAGTCGTTCCGGCGCCGCGATCAGCGGTGGCAGATGCCGTGTGCGGTACCAGGATTCGATGGCGCTCAGGGTCGTCGCATCGGTCCGGGGCGAGCGGTCGAGGGCGATGGCCGAATTGGCCCGCCGGGAGATCCCACCACCGGCGCGCACCAGCCACCCGTCGATCCACTCGTGCTCGATACCGGGCCAGGCCAGCGCGGCGGCGTATTCGAGTGCGCGGATCTCGCTGTTGCGGACCGGAACAGCCGACAGCAACCGGATCGAGCTGATCGCGGCGCGCGGGATGGATTCGACCGTCCCGTCACGTTCGACCCGCACCGGATCGCCGTCGTCGAGCAGGTGTCCCGTCACATCCGATTGCGTCGGACCGCCCGGCGTCGCCGAACGCGGATTGGGTGCGTCGCGCCAATCCCCGGGCGCGGCGTCACCGAGCCGGTAGCGCACCACGATCCGATCACCGCGATAGGCGCCCAGGTCGCTTCCGGGTCCGGTCACCGACACGCCCGGTCAGTCGTCGTGGCCGAACGGATCGGCTTGTTCGCCGGGGAGCCAGGTGAGCCCGGGCACACCCCAGCCGTTGCGTTTGATGGTCTTCTTCGCCGCGCGCGCGTTGCGGCCGACGAGGACGTCGACGTAGAGATGGCCGTCGAGGTGACCGACCTCGTGCTGGAGCATGCGGGCAAAGAACCCGTGGCCCTCGATCACCACCTCGGCGCCGGTGCGATCGATACCCACCACGCGCGCCCAGTCGGCGCGACCGGTGGGGAACTGCTCACCCGGCACCGACAGGCAGCCCTCGTCGTCGTCGTCGGGGTCGGGCATGGTCTCGGGGACCTCGGAGGTCTCGAGTACGGGGTTGATGACCTCACCGCGTTGGCGGGTCGGCGACCGGCGCGTTTCGCCGTCGGGACAGTCGTAGACGAACAGTCGCTTGCCCACGCCGACCTGGTTGGCGGCCAGGCCGACGCCGTTGGCCTCGTCCATCGTCTCGTACATGTCGTCGAGCAGCGTCACGATCTGTTCCGGCGGCCGCCCGCTGTCGTCGAGTTCGACGAGCTCGGTCACGCGGTGCAGCACGGGTTCACCGACAATGCAGATCGGGAGAATTGCCATGACCGACAGATTACTGTGCGGCGACACATGGGCCGGAAGGCAGATGGGTTCGCCGGGGGAGACACAGACTCGGGCCCCGCCCGCGAGTCACGCCGCGTTCGCCGGTGCTGTGCGTGGTTAGATATTCACGAACCACACCGCTGTGATTCCGGAGGCAAACGCAACCGGATCGTGTGCCGGGGTCGCCGAAGCCGGTGGTGTGTGAGGTCGCAGCGAGATCGTCGAGGGAGCGAGATGGACGGCGCAGCAGCGCGTAGCAAACAGCAGGAGCAACGTCGCGAATCCGATACCGCCCCGGACACCGCCGATTCGCAGGCCACCGACCCGAACGCGGTCGGGCCGGACGGGTTGTCGCGCCGCGAGCACGACATTCTGGCCTTCGAACGGCAGTGGTGGAAGTACGCCGGGGCCAAGGAAGAGGCGATCAAAGAACTGTTCGGGCTCTCGGCGACCCGCTACTACCAGATCCTCAACGCCCTGGTCGACCGGCCCGAGTCGCTGGCGGCCGATCCGATGCTGGTGAAGCGACTGCGCCGACTCCGCGCATCCCGTCAGAAGGCGCGCGCGGCGCGGCGGCTCGGATTCGAAATCACCTAGGGCAAGTCACCTCCGCAGTGGACGCCGCGAGCCCCGGGCCGCCGGCGACACGGGGCAGGTGCGTTGCGGATGTGCGTTAAGGTCGTCGGTGATGAATGCTGATCGCGAGTCGAATCGCCTGCCACTGCGGGCCGGCGCCATGCTGCTCTTTGCGGTCGCCATCGTGTGCGTGGGACTGGGATGGCACTCGGCGGCCACCTCGGGCAAAAATCCCGAGGCGCAGCTACGAGCCGCGCAGTCGGGCGCACCGACCTCGGCTGCGCCCGCCCCGACGCAATCGTCGGCGACGAACTCCGCGAAGGTATGCGTGATCAACGCGGGCACCGTCAACGGCCTGGCCACAGTGGTCGACGACCAGTTGAAGAGCAAGGGTTTCACGACGGCCGGGATCACCTCCGAAAGCAATTACAGCCAGGGTGGTTTCACCGAGAACACCATCGTGTACTCGACTCCGGGACAAAAGGCGCAGGCCCAGAAGATCGCACAGGCCCTCGACAACGACTATTCCGTCGATTCCCGGGCGAACATGGCGAGTTCGTTCATTCGGTGCGCCGGCGGTGTCGCGGTCGTCGCGGTGCGACGGTGACAGCGGGTCGCGGTGCGACGGTGACAGCGGGTCACGGTGCGACGGCCGGCGCGCACCCCCGAGCCGGTACGCACCGGATCGATCCCGCATACTTCAGTGCGCAGGCCCACGGCGCTGACACCGGACCACGGGCCACCCGGCGCCGGGAGCGAGCGGCCCGGCCGAACTGTGTTCCATCACCCATCACTCGAGGAGCGAGATGACCGTCAATTCGAAATCAGGCTCTCAGACCTTCCGTGCGCTGGCGGTGCTCGCGTCGGCAGGTGCCGTCGGGTTGGCGCTGGCCGCATGTACTCCCAACGAGCCCACCACCACCGACAAGGGCACCACTCCCGCAGTGCAGACCGGCAATCAGGCGCCGCAGGGCGGACTGGTCGACGCCGACAACATCCCGGCCAGCAGTTCGGAGAACGGCACCGCCACGCTGATCGGCACCGACGGCAAGCAGATCGGTGAGGCCGTGTTCAAGCCGAGCGGGTCGGCGCTGGGCGTGACCGTCACCGTCAAGGCGGGCAGCGGCATCCCGGCCGGCTTCCACGCCATGCACATCCATGCCGGCAGTGCCTGCAACACCGGCGACAAGTTCGTCTCGGCCGGTGCGCACCTGCAGGTCGACGGGCACACCGGACATCCGTCGAGTGGCGACCTGATCTCGATCAACATCCTGCCCGACGGCTCCGGCACCACCACGACGTCGACGGCGGCGGTGAAGCTCGCACAGGTGTCGGACAAGACGATCATCATCCACGAGAACGCCGACAACTTCGCCAACATCCCCAGCCGGTACTCGGCCAACGGCCAGCCCGGCCCGGACGAGGAGACCATGAAGACAGGTGACGGCGGCGGACGGCTGGCCTGCGGTGTGATCAAGGCCGGGGAGTAGACCACCACCCGACCCGACCACCTCCTGACCCGACCACCACCTGACACCGAGGCGGTGAAGCCATGCCTCTCATCACCCCGATCGAATTCCGGGGGTCACCCGCCCCGACGCTGGGCGTCGAGTGGGAGTTCGCGCTCACCGACAAGGTCACCGGCGACCTGTCGAATTCGGCGGCCGCAGTGTTCGCCGAATTCGGTGGCCGGCATCCGGAGCTGGTCGGCAAGGTTCACAAAGAGTTGTTGCGCAACACCGTCGAGTTGGTGACGGGCATCTGCCGCACCACCTCCGACGCGATGGCCGACCTGTCGTCGACGCTGCACGCGGTGCGCGGCGTCGTCGACGAACTCGGCGTCGACCTCTACGGCGCCGGTACCCATCCGTTCGCCCAATGGTCGACACAGCTGCTCACCGAGGGCCATCGCTACGCCGAGTTGATCGAACGCACCCAGTGGTGGGGCCGGCAGATGCTGATCTGGGGACTGCATGTGCACGTCGGGATCGACCATCGCGACAAGGTGCTGCCGATCCTGTCGTCGCTGCTGAACTACTACCCGCATCTGCTGGCGCTGTCGGCGTCGTCGCCGATGTGGGCCGGCCAGGACACCGGATACGCCAGCAACCGCGCAATGATGTTCCAGCAGTTGCCGACTGCCGGGTTGCCGTTCCAGTTCGAGACCTGGGGCGAGTTCGAGGGATTCGTCGCCGACCAGAAGACCACCGGGATCATCGATCAACTGAACGAGATCCGCTGGGACATCCGGCCGTCACCGCATCTGGGCACCATCGAGGTGCGGGTGTGTGACGGGATGACCAACCTCGACGAACTGTCGGCGATCGTGGCGCTGATCCACTGCCTCGTCGTCGACCTGGACCGCCGGCTCTCGGCGGGCGAGACGCTGCCGCAGATGGCGCCGTGGCTGGTGCAGGAGAACAAGTGGCGCGCCGCGCGATACGGACTCGAGGCCATCATCATCCTCGACTCCGAGTGCAACGAGCGGCTGGTGACCGACGACCTCACCGACATCGTGCGCAGGCTCGAACCGGTGGCCGCCGACCTCGGCTGCCTCGACGAACTCGACCGGGTGGCCGGGATCATCGAGCGCGGCACAAGCTATCAGCGTCAGCGGGCCGTGTACGCGCAGACCCATGACCTGCGCGCGGTGGTCGCGTCGGTGGTCGGCGAACTGGAGTAGCGGGCCCGGTCGCGTCTGGTCCGGTCTAGTCCCGGTCGCCTTGTTCCATCTGGTCGCGCGCGATCAGGCCGTCCTGTGCGCGCTGCTCCTGATAGACCAGGCGGCCGATGCGGTGCGCGACCACCGGTGCGGTGATGAGCGCGAACAACCCGGCCAGGATCAGCATGCCGATGTCGGCGTTGGTGACGCTGTCGGAACCGCCGATGCCGACCATCGCGCCGATGAGCATCATCAGCAGCCCCAGGGTCTGGGGTTTGGTGGCCGAGTGCATTCGGGACAGGGTGTCGGGGAAACGCAGGATCCCGATCGCCGCGGTGACGGCCATGAGTGAACCGACGATGAGGAAGATGGCGCTGACGATGTCGGTGATCATGCCTGATCGTCCCGGACCCGGAATCGTGCGATGGCCACCGACCCGACGAAGCTCACCAGCGACAGCGCGACGATACCCGGCACGACGGTGGTGTCGCCGCTGTAGGCGGCCCATGCCGCCAGCCCGCACATGCACAGCGCGATCAGCGCGTCGAGCGCCACCAATCGATCAAGAGTGGTGGGCCCCAACAGGATTCGTCCCATCACCAACATGGCGGAGACGAGCAGGGCTGCGGCGACGAAGTACCAGACGACGGTCATCGCCGACCTCCTTTCGGGGTCATCGCTTGCGGGGCCGTGGCTGGGCTCATCGCACGCGGTGGTAGTCGTCGTCGATGCCGTGATACGGGCTCGGCTGCCATTCGCTGTCGCGCTCGAAGGCCTTGATGAACATCTTCTCGACGAACGCCACCTGCTGGTAGAAGTGACGCACCTTCTTGTCCGAGCGGACATCGAATACGTGCACATACAGCATGCGGCGGCGGTGGTCGATCTCGAGCACCATCGTGCCCGGCACCAGATTCAGGTAGTCCACGGCCAGTGTCAGCACCATGTCGGATTTGATCGGCAGCCGTACCCGCATCACCGCACCGAGCGGTGGTCGGCCGGGCCGGACGGCCACCCAGGCCACCTGCGCGCTGGAGACGAAGAAGTCGACGATCAGACGGCAGATCAACAGGAACACCGTCACCGGATGGATTCGTCCTTCGACCGGCACGCGCGGCAGCGGCAGGACCAGCCCGATGACGATCGCGAGCACCAACCCGGCGATGATATTTGCCCACGACACGTTGCCCCACAACAGCACCCACACGAAGGCGAGCCAGGCGATCGACCACAGCCGGACGGCGGCCTCGCGACCGTCACCGCCCAGCCTGCGCGGTAGCCGCAGCCGGGTGTGCAGCCACACCCAGGCCCGCACCGTCGTCCATGCGAAGAACAGCACCGAGTAGCGGGCGATGTTGATCACCAGCCGCTTGGCCGGGCCCTTGCCGACGGGTTTGACCGGGGCGATCCGGTCGGGTCGCTTCTCACTCATCGGTGACTCCCGAGTACGGCTCCGATGTAGACGTTGCGGTCGATGATGTCGGAGGCGGCACGGTCGGTGAACCCGAAGATCGGGCCCGCCCACACGGTCAGGGCCAGACCGACGGCCACCATGAGCGCGGTCGGCACCACCATCGTCAGGGGCATCCGGCCGACGTCGGCGCGGTCGTCGAAGGCGATGTCGGCCCGCTCGTCGATCAACGCCGACGGCACGGTGTCGGAGAGCTCACCCTCGGGGGCGTCGGCCCGTGGGCGCCAGAAACCCTTGGTCCAGATGCGGGCGACGACGTAGAGCGTGAGCAGGCTCGTCACCACCGAGCCGACGGTCAGCACCCACGCCAGGACCGACCCGTTCGCGGTGCCCGCCTCGATCAGTGCGACCTTGCCGAGGAAGCCCGAGAACGGTGGGATGCCACCGAGATTGAGTGCCGGGATGAGGAAGAGTGCGGCCAGCACCGGACTCGCGATGAGGCCGCCGAGGCGCCGCAGCGACGCCGAGCCCGCCTGGCGTTCGATGAGTCCGACGACCAGGAACAGCGTGGTCTGCACGAGGATGTGGTGGGCGACGTAGTAGATCGCCGCACTCATCCCGATCTTCGACGACAACGCGATCCCGAACACCATGTAGCCGATGTGGCTGACCAGGGTGAACGACAGCAGACGTTTGATGTCGGACTGGGCGATCGCACCGAAGATGCCGACCAGCATCGTCAGCAGGCCCGCGACCAGCAGGACCGAATCCATCGATCCGCCCGGGAACAGCAGCGTGTGCGTGCGCATGATCGCGTACACGCCGACCTTGGTCAGCAATCCGGCGAACACCGCGGTGACCGGGGCCGGGGCGGTGGGGTAGGAGTCGGGTAGCCACGTCGACAAGGGGAAGACCGCGGCCTTGATGCCGAAGGCGACGAGCAGCACGGCGTACAACGCGTTGCGGGTGCCGTCGGGGACGTGGTCGAGGCGCAACGCCATCTCGGCCAGATTGAGGGTGCCGGTGATGGCATAGGCGAAGGCGATCCCCACGAGGAAGATCAGCGACGACACCATCGAGACCATCACGTACGACGCGCCGGCGCGTACCCGGTCGCCGGTCGCGCCGACGGTGAGCAGCACGAAACTCGCCGCGAGCAGCACCTCGAAGGAGACGAACAGGTTGAACAGGTCGCCGGCGAGGAACGAATTGCACACGCCGGCGCAGAGGATCAGATAGGTCGGCAGGAAGATCGACACCGGCTGATCGGACGTGCCGTCGCGGATACCCTGGCCGATCGCGTAGACGACCACGCATAACAGCACCAGCGTCGAGACCACGAGCATCAGGGCGGCAAGCTGGTCGACGACCAGCGTGATCCCGAAGGGCCCGTTGGGATGTCCCTTGTCGTCCCAGCCGCCGATGGCCAGCGAATACGTGCCGTGGACGTTGGTGAGGTAGAGCATCATGCACGACGCGGTGAGCGCGACGATGAGTGCCGACACCGTCACCACCCGCTGGAAGATCGCACCACGTCCCCGCAACAGGGTGAGCGCTGCGGCCAGCATCGGTGTCAGGGTCGGCAGCGTGATCAGCACGGGCAGCCAGGAGGCCTGCGGGATCATGGGCGGCCCCCCGGGCCGTTGCCGTCATCGCCGTCGTCGTCGCCTTCGCCGTCATCGTCGTACGCCGTGCCGGTGTCGATCACGTCGACGACGTCGACCCCGGTTTCGTCGCCGCCCAGTTCGTCGATGACGTCGGAGTCCGCGGGCATGAGGTCGGTCTCGATCTTCTCGCGGTGCGCTGCGATGTATTGCTCCTCGGTCAGCGGGTTGCCCTCGTCGTCGAATAAGTCGCCGGCGCTGGTGTCGGCGCCGGTCAGCGGGTCGTCGCTGCGGTCCCGGTCCGGTGCGGTCCACCGCGATCCGGTGGCCACCTTGATGTCTTCGGTGTCGTCCTCGACGTCGTCGTCGTCGCGGTTGAGTACGAACAGCCGGTACACCATCGCGAGGATGAAGGCACCCACTCCCATCGTGATGACGATCGCGGTCAGCACCATCGCCTGCGCCAGCGGGTCGGCGTCGTGGCCGCGCGCCGCCGACGAACGGCCCATGATCGGCGGGTTGCCCATACCGCCGGAGAGCGTCAGGATCAGCAGATTGATGCCGTTACCCGCCAGCAGCAGGCCCAGCAGCATCCGCACCAGGCTGCGCTCCATCAGCAGATAGGCACCGCAGGCGATCAGGATCGCGATGACGACGAGCAGGCCGAGGTTCACGCTCATTTGCGCGCCCCGTCCTGGCGGGCTTTGCGGGTGCGCAGCCGACGGGGCGACGCACCACCACCCTCGACGTCGAGGCGGGCGCCGAGGCTGCGCAGCACGTCGAGTACCAGCCCGATCACGATGAGATAGATACCGAGATCGAAGAACAGTGCGGTGACCAGTTTGATGTGGCCCAGGACCGGGACGGTGATCTCGAAGACGGCCGAGGACAACGAGGGGGCGCCGAGGAACATCGAGGTGACCGCGGTGGACGCGGAGATCAGCAGTCCGGCGCCGAGGAAGGTTCCCGGTTCGACGGGCAGCGCCTCACCGAGTTCGTAGCGGCCGCCGGCGAGGTAACGCAACACCAGGGCCAGCCCCATCATCAGGCCGCCGGCGAAACCGCCGCCGGGCGAGTTGTGCCCGGCGTAGAAGAAGTACACCGACACCACCACCATCGTCGGAAAGACCAGCCGGGTGGTGGCCTCGAGCACCATCGACCGGTGCCGGGGATCACGGAATTCGCTGCCGCGGAGCCAGGTGGTGCGATCCGGCGGGATCGGGTCGTCGTCATCGTCGGTGGCGATGCCGAAGTGGCGCGTGGCGTCGGCGATGCGCGGCGCCGCACCGAAGCGGCGGTTGCGGAACACCATCGATGCGACGCCGGTGGCGGCGACGATGAGCACCGACACCTCACCGAGGGTGTCCCAGGCGCGGGTGTCGACGAGCAGGACGTTCACCGCGTTCGCGCCGTGCCCGAACTTGTAGGCGACCGCGGGGATGTCGACGCTGATGGGTTGCTCGGAGCGTGCCGCCGCGGCGAACATGCCGATCAGCACGATCGAGACCCCCAGTGCGACACCGATCGCCGCGCGCAGCGGTTTGAAACCGGTCGCATGGCGGGGTTCGGGCTCGGCGGGCAGCTTGCGCAGCACCAGCACGAAGATGACCAGGGTCAGCGTCTCCACCAGGAATTGGGTGAGTGCGAGGTCGGGCGCGCCGTACAGGGCGAACAGCATGCCGCAGCCGTAGCCGGTCACGCCGACGACCAGGGTGGCGGCCAGCCGGTTGCGCAGGACGATGGTGGCCACCGCTGCCGCCGCCATGATCACCCCGATGACCAACTGGGTGACCGAGTCGAAACCCTTGGGCTCCAACGTGTTCCGGTTCCCCAGGAACAGCACCACGGTGGGCAGGATGATCACCGTCGACAAGATGACGCCCTGCGTGATCGGCAGCGACCCGCGCTGGGTGCTGCGGGTCAGCATCAGCGACAGGGTGTCGGCGCCGCGCAGGGTGGCGTCGTAGATGTGGTCGGCGTTGACCAGCGGACGGGACCCGAAAACCAGGTCGCGCAGCCGGCGCAGGACCACGAACAGCAGCGCCCCACCGACGATGACGACGATCGAGAACACGACGGGCAGTCCGAAGCCATGCCACATCGCGAGGTGCTCGAGTTCGTGGCCGTAGTCCGGCAGGGTGCGCGCGTAGGGCTCGAACCAGTGTCCCAGCCAACCGCTCCACAGCCCGGCGACGACGCCGAGCGCAGCGAGCAGCAGGGGCGGGACCAGGAACATCGGGGCCGGTGGGTGCATCTTGGCGACCGGCCGGGTCGGCAGGGTGCGGACCTTGCGGCCGAATGCCCCCCACAGGAACCGGCAGGTGTAGGCGAAGGTGATCACCGAGCCGACGAGCAGCACGATGTCGACGGTCTCGGCCTGCCACGGCGGCAGCGATCCGGTGTCCCAGACGGTCCCGAATGCGGTCTCCTTGCCGACGAAGCCCAGCGTGAACGGCAGACCCGCCATGCTCGCGCCGGCCACCGCCGCGATCGCGGCGAGTACCGGGGCCCGGTGACCGAGGCGGGCGAGTTTGCGGATGTCGCGGGTACCGGTGGTGTGGTCGATGATGCCGACGACCATGAACAGCGACGCCTTGAACAGCGCATGTGCGACGAGCATCGTCAGTCCGGCCATCGCCACGTTGGCGTCGCCCATGCCGATGAGCACCGACATGAAGCCCAGTTGCGACACGGTGCCGAAGGCCAGGACGAGTTTCAGGTCGAGTTCGCGTAGCGAGCGCCAGCCGCCGAGCAGCATGGTGAACGACCCCAGACCGATGACCATGACCTGCCAGCTCGCCAGGCCGGCGAACGCCGGCGCGAGGCGTGCGATGAGGTAGATGCCCGCCTTGACCATCGCCGCGGCGTGCAGGTATGCGCTGACCGGGGTGGGGGCGGCCATGGCGCCGGGCAGCCAGAAATGGAACGGCACGATGGCCGACTTGCTCAGGGCGCCGACGAGTAGCGCGACGACGGCGACGTCGACGTAGATCCCCGCCGCCGGCGGATGTGCGAGCAGATCGCTGAGCAGATAGCTGCCGGTACGTTCGCCGAGCATGATGATGCCGACCAGCATCGCCAGCCCGCCGAAGGTGGTGACCAGCAATGCCTGCGTCGCCGACCGGCGCGAGGTCGCACGGATTCGGTAGTAGCCGACGAGCATGAACGACAGCACGGTCGTCAGTTCCCAGAAGATGTAGAGGACCAGCATGTTGTCGCTGGTCACCAGGCCGAACATGGCTGCGGCGAAGGCGATCATCTCGCCGCCGAAGATCGCGACACGCGGACGCGCGTCGTCGAAGTAGTGGGCGCAGTAGCAGAGGACCAGCGTGCCGACGCCGAGGATCAGCACCGACAGGATCGCCGAGAGGGTGTCCATCCGCATCACGATGTTCATGTGCAGCGACGGCACCCACTCCAGCGTCTCGGTGGGTGGGGCGCGCTGGGAGTCGGGCCAGTGGGTCAGTACCCAGATCAGGCCTCCGAGTGGTGCGAGCGCCAGGATGTAGAAGCCAGTGGTGCCGACCCACCTGATGATTGCGGGCGCCACGAGCGCGCACAGTGCCAGGGCGATCAGCACAGTGAGCAAGGGGGCGCACTCCGTCTCTGGTCGGTCGGGCGGGGTGGTCGCGGGAGTCGGACGAACGGTCGGCCCGAACGGCATCGCCTACGGTGTGTCACCGGACGCGACCGGCGGTCACTACCTTACCGTTGCGGTCATGCCCCGGTTCGACAGAGTCGTGGCGCCGGTCCTTTGCGCGATCGTCGCCACCGTGCTGACGCTGCTTCTCTCCGGATGTTCCGACGACGCCCCCGCGCGGCGTGCGGGCGTGCCGGCCGACTTCCCGTCGGAACAGGTGCCGATGATCGACGGGCAGGTCATCTCCGGCGACGGATCGAAGGACGAGTGGAACGTGGTGGTGCAGGCACCGGCCAACGCGGGCAATCCGATCGACAAGGCGGTGCGTGCCCTCACCGACGTGGGTTACACGGAGGAGGGCCGCACGACCGAGGGCGGGCAGGCCGTCGTCCGATTGTCGGCGTCCAAGGACGGCAAGACGTACTTCGTCACCCTCGGCATCACCCCACAGGCCGCGGCCGGCGTCACCTCGGTCTTCTATCACGTCTCGACGTGAGCGCCGGCCGGTCCGAGTGTCACTAGTCCGATCGGCGTTGCGCGTAGGCGCGTAGATCCGCCACCTGAGCCGCGTCCAGTGACGGCCGGACCCGGGTGCGCGCGTCGGTGACGTCGCCGGCGGTGACCGTCGCGGCCTCGATGTTGCGGCGCATCGCCGACAAGGCGGCCTCCCGCAGCAACGCCGCGCAGTCGGCGGCCGAGTAGCCGTCGAGGTCGGTGGCGAGTTCGTCGAGGTCGACGTCGGCGGCGAGGGGCACATTGCGTCCGGCGGTGTGCAGGATCGCGGCGCGGGCCGCGGCGTCGGGCGGCTCGACGAACACGAGTCGTTCGAGGCGGCCGGGCCGCAACAGTGCGGGATCGATCAGGTCGGGGCGGTTGGTGGCGCCGACGACGACCACATCCGATAGTGGTTCGACCCCGTCGAGTTCGGTGAGCAGTGCGGCCACCACCCGATCGGAGACCCCGGAATCCGACGACTGCCCGCGCCGCGGGGCGAGGGCATCGACCTCGTCGAGGAAGATCAGCGACGGCGCCGATTCGCGTGCCCGATCGAACAGGTCGCGGACCGCGCGTTCGGAGGCGCCGACCCACTTGTCCATCAGCTCGGCACCTTTGACGGTGTGCACCGACAACCGGCCCGAGGCGGCGAGCGCACGGACCACGAAGGTCTTGCCACAACCGGGCGGGCCGTAGAGGAGCACGCCGCGCGGCGGATCGATCCCGAGACGGGTGAAGGTGTCGGGATGTTCGAGCGGCCACAGCACCGCCTCGGTGAGGGCTTGCCGGGTCTCGACCATGTCGCCGACGTCGTCGAGGGTGATCGATCCGAGTGACACCTCCGGCGTCTGCGCCCGCGACACCGGGCGGATCACCCCGACCGCGCCGCGCAGGTCGGCTCCGGTCAATGCGGGCGCCGACTCCGGTGACTGCGCCGCGGTCACCCGCGCCGCGGCCCGCAGCGCCGCCTCGCGGGCCAGGGCCGCCAGATCGCCGGCCACAAAACCTGGTGTGCGAGAGGCGATTTCGGAGAGTTCGAGGTCGCCGTCGGTGGGTACGCCGGCGAGGATGGCGGCCAGCAGGCGGGCACGCAGCGCCGCATCGGGCAGCCCGATGGACAGTTCACGGTCACACAATTGTGGGTCCCGCAGCCGGGTGTCCATGGCTGCGGGTTCGGCGGTCGTGGCGATCAGCGCGATCGTGCCGGTGCCGTCCGGGCCACCGGTGAGGGCCTCACGCAGGACGTCGAGGATCAGCGTCGAGGCCGGCTCGGCGGCGGCCGGCAGCAGCGCCTCGACATCGGTGATCAGCAGGACACCGCCACCCGGCCGCAGCGAGGCGACGGCATCGGAGATCGAACGCAACCGCGCAGTGGCCTCCCGTGCGCCGGCGGTCGGTCCGTCGACGACGGCCAGCGGACGCCCGGACGCGACCGCCCGCACCAGCGTGGCCTTGCCGGCACCGGGCGGTCCGGTCAGCAATACCCCGAGTCGGGGTGCCGCGCCGAGGGTCCGCAGCACCTCGGGTTCGTCAAGGGTGATCCGGAGCCATTCGGTCAGCTTCGCGACCTGATCGTCGACGCCGACCAGCTCGGCGACCGGCCGCACGGGCCGCGTGCCGACGGCGTGGCTCGGATAACTGCCGTCGTCTGTCGGCCGGCTGCCCTGGGCTGCGGTCGGAGCCGGGGCGCTCGTGTCGGCGAGGGCAGCGCCGACGCCATCACCCCACATGACCGCGGTGTTCGGCTGCACACTGACCGGCGAGCCGGGCTCGGTCGCGGTCACCGTCAGCAGTTGCGTCGTCCAGGTGATGCCGACCGAGCGGGCCAGCGCACCCACCGCCTCGCTCGCGGTCAATTCGGGGCCGAGGTCGCGGGGCAGCAGCGACACGGTGTCCCCGTCGGAGAGGACCTTGCCCAGCAGTGCGCGGCGCAGCGTCGTCGGGTCGACGCCGTGGGTCGCCAGCGCCGAGCCGGTCACCAGCACCCGGGTGGCGGCCTGGACCTGCACCGGGCCGATCACCACCTGGGCGTTCTCGCGCACCCCTGCGTTGGAGAACGAGATGTCGTCGAGCAGCACCGTGCCGGTCGACGACTCGGCGGATGCGGCCGCGACGACCGCTGCGGTCGCCCGCGCCCCGGTGATGCTCACCGCATCCCATTCGCGAAGCCCGAGCGCGGTCAGCGCTTCGGGATGCACGCGGACGATCCCGCGGCGGGCGTCGGCGGCCGACGGATTCAGGCGCGCGGTCAGCGTCAGCCGGGCGCTCACGCGTCGGGCCTGTCCGGGTGGTGAGGTGTCGTCGGTCGCGTCGCCGCAGCCGGCCGATGCAGACCGAGTCGCGCCTGCGATTTCCGCATGGCCGGCCGCCCGCGCGGGATGACGCGCCGCCCGGGGGTCTCGCGGGCGAGGGCACGGCGTTCGGCTCGACGCTCGCGCGGCGGTGCGTCCCAGTGTTCGGGCCGCGACGCCACCCAGCGGCGGCTGCGCCACGCAAAGGGAATGTGCAGCGCGTAAGCGGCGATGCCGATCACCATCAGCACATACGGGAAGGTCAGCAGCAGTGCGCCGCAGGCGGCCACCAGGATCAGCAGCCCCGGCAACGCACGCGGTGACACCTTCGCGGCCTTGAACGAGGCCGTGGGCACCCGGCTGACGGCGAGGAAGGCGACGATCATCAACCACACGCACACCACGGGCAGCGACGTCCACCATCCCGAACCGAACTGTTGCAGCAACCCGATGGGACCCAGCGCCCCGATCGCGGCCGCCGGTGCGGGCACGCCGATGAAGAAGTCCCGGGTGTAGGCCGGGGCGGCATCGTCGTCGAGCAGGGTGTTGAACCGGGCCAGCCGCAACACGATCGCGCACGTGTAGATCAGTGCGATCAGCCAGCCGATGTCGGCGCCGTCGAGAAGGATCAGATACACCAGAAAGGCCGGGGCGACACCGAAATTGATGGCGTCGGCCAGCGAGTCGATCTCGGCGCCGATCTTCGTCGTGGCGCCCATCAGGCGGGCGACCCGCCCATCGATCCCGTCCAGCAGCGCGGCCGCGACGAGCAGGGCCAGTGCCGCGTTGATGTTGCCGTTGGCGGCGACTCGGATGGCCGTCATACCGGCGCAGATCGCAAGGATCGTCAGCGCCGAGGGCACGAACATCCGGCCCGCCGACGCCTGGCGGCGCAACCGTGACCGTTCGGCCGGGGTGCCGCCGCGCCCCGCGACGCGCGCGGGGAAGCGGCGGGGCGCGGCGGGACGGTCGGCGCGTGGACTCATCGAGTGTTTGCGGGCGAGGTACGGGCACCGGCCGCGTCGAGGACGGCGAGTGTGGTCTCGGCCCCGATGGTGCGCTGACCGAGCCGCACCAGTGGCGTGGTGCCGGGCGGCAGGTAGACGTCGACGCGGGACCCGAACCGGATCAGGCCATAGGTGTCGCCGACCGAGAGTTCGTCGCCGACGCGTGGGTGGCATACGATGCGCCGCGCCAGCAGGCCGGCGATCTGCACGACCGCGAGGTCCGTGCCTGCGGTGGTGTGGATGGTCATCGTCGTGCGCTCGTTGACGTCGCTGGCATCGGGCAGATCGGCGGAGACGAACCGTCCCGGCGTATGGGTGACCGAGGTGACGGTGCCCGCGATCGGTACGCGCTGCACGTGGACGTCGAACAGCGACAAGAACACCGACACCCGCGGCCGGGGCGCGTCGCCGAGTCCGGACTCGGCGGGCGGGACGGCCTCGTCGAGGAGGCTGACGGTGCCGTCGGCGGGGGCGGCCACGGCGTGCGGATCGGTCGGGGCCACCCGGGCGGGATGCCGGAAAAATGCCGCGCAGGCGCCCGCGGTGAGTGCGGCCGGCGTCCGGATCCACCGGTGATGACGGCCGAGAAGAGCAACCGCGGATGCGGCCGCGACGAACGGCACGCCCGCCGGGTGCACCGGGGGGATGGTCTCGCGGGCCAGGGCGACCAGATGTGCCGGGGACAGTGCCGGAGAAGGTCCGTCTGGTGCGTCCTCGCGCGGGCGCCTCGCCACAGTCTTCCTCTCCGACGTCGTCAGTGCGGCCGGTTGCCGCGTCCGTACAGCTTAGCGGGCGGGGTGCACGGCCCATCTGGGCCGCACGGTCATCGCAGGCGTATGACGTCGACCTCGTCGCCGGCCGTGAGGCGCACCGTCTCGGCGGGGATGTCGACCAGGGCCTCGGCGCGGGCGAGATTGCTCAGATGATGTGACGCGGGCGGCCCCACCGTGGTGACCCGCGGGCCGTGCGGGTCCGGTAGGAAGATCGCGCGCTGGAACTGGCGTTTGCCCGCAGGAGAGGTGAGATCGGTGTGCAACCGTGCGCGCAGCCGCTCGCGTCGGCGCCGCAGCCCCATCGCCGCGCGCAGCGGATCGCGGATGAACACCTCGAAGGACACCAGTGAGCTGACCGGGTTGCCGGGCAGCGTCACGATCGGCACCGTGCGACCGTTCGGCGCGCGGTAATGCCCGCAGCCCTGCGGCATTCCGGGCTGCATCGCGACCTTGACGAATTCCACGCCGCCGGTCATCCCCAGCGCCTCCTTGACGACCTCGAAGGCGCCGGCACTCACGCCGCCGGAGGTGATGATCAGATCGGCGTCCGCGGCGATCTCGTCGAGCCGATGCCGGAATTGGGTGGTGTCGTCGGG
Organism: Gordonia sp. DT219; assembly: GCF_049847065.1. Classification (NCBI taxonomy): domain Bacteria; kingdom Bacillati; phylum Actinomycetota; class Actinomycetes; order Mycobacteriales; family Gordoniaceae; genus Gordonia; species Gordonia sp. DT219. Next base: position 44,701 of record NZ_JBNCNR010000022.1, read on the forward strand.
GACGAAGTGCACGTGGGTCGCACTCGCGCCCGCCTCGATCGCCGAGGCGGTCAGCATCGCCCCGTTGGATTCGTGGATCTGCCCGTGCCGCAACGGCATTCCAGGTGCTACGAGCTCGGAGCCGGTGGAGAGCACGGCCACCCGCATCGTGCGCAGCACGCTCACCTGCGACAGTCCCAGACTGCACAGCAGCCCGATCTGTGGTGCACCGAGCTCGCTGCCCGCGGGCAGTGCGGGCTCGCCGGCGACGATGTCGGAACCGGCCGGGCGCAGATGTTTGCCCGGCGGCACCGCGGCGGTGATCGTCACCTCGGTGCCCACGACATCGCCGGAGTCGGTGAACGTCGAGGTCATGAAGGTCGACGTGGTGAGTTCGACGGGCACCACCGCGTCGGCGCCGCGCGGCATCGGCGCCCCGGTCATGATGCGGTGGGCGGTGTGTGGTGCCAGCGGCGGCGGGTCGACGCGGCCGGCCGGGATGTCGGCGGCCACCGGCAACCGGACCGGGTGCGCGGTACTCGCCGCGGCGACGTCGGCGGCGCGCACCGCGAAACCGTCCATCGCCGAGTTGTCGAACCCCGGAAGTGAGATCGGGGCGGCGATGTCGACGGCGGTCACGCGGCCCAGGGCCGCCGGCACGGGCAGTATGACCGGTTCGGGTGCCGGGAACAGTGCCGCGACGACGCGCTGGTGTTCGGTGACCGTACGCATGCGCCCAGCATGCCATCGCCGGTCACCGCGCTCGGCGACCGCCGACGGGCATGTTCACCCGCGGGGTCCTAGATTTGAGGTATGACGCACGGGCTGCTGCTGGACATCGACGGTGTGATGGTCACGTCGTGGCGGGCACTGCCGGGTGCGGTCGCGGCGGTGCGGACGCTCGCCGATCGCGGATATGCGCGAATGTTCTTGACCAACACGACCTCCCGCTCACGCGGTGAGATCGCCGAGGCGCTCGATGCCTGCGGCTTCGAGGTGGCACCGGAGGAGATCCTCACCGCGGCCAAGCTCACCGCCGAATACGTCGCCCGCACCTATCCGGGCAAGCGGGCGTGGGTGCTCAACGAGGGCCCGATCGCCGAGGACATGACGGGGGTGGACATCACCGACGATCCCGCCGCCGCCGAGGTGGTGGTGCTCGGCGGCGCGGGTCCGGTCTTCACCCATCACACCCTCTCGAAGGTGCTCGAACTGCTCATGGACGGGGTGCCGGTGGTCGCCATGCACCGCTCGATGATCTGGTCGACGGCACAGGGCCTGTCCATCGACACCGGGGTCTACCTCGAGGGCCTCGAGAAGGCGTCGGGGCGCAAGATCCGGGCGATCGGCAAACCGTCCCCACTCGGCTTCCGCGCGGCGGTAGAGGTCATGAACCTCGAGCCCACCCAGGTGGTGATGGTCGGCGACGACATGCACAACGACGTGCTCGGTGCCCAGGCGTCCGCACTGATCGGGGTGCTCGTCCGCACCGGCAAATTCCGGCCGGAAGCGCTCGTGGCCCTGCAACGCGACGAATTCGGGCCGGTGCCCGACCACGTCATCGACTCCATCGCCGACCTCCCGGCGCTGCTCGAACAACTCGAGGGCTGACCGCCTGGGAGGCTTCGTGGCTCAGGCCTCGGCGGCCCGCTTGATCTTGCCGAGGGTCTCGGCCATCCCCACCTTGAGTTCCGCCTCGAAGCTCTCGGTACCGCCGAGCAGCTTGTCGATCAGCACCCTCGACACGGCGGTGGTGCTCCCGGGGACCTCACGACGCTCGGTCACAACGACGCCCGAACCCGTCGCGGTGCCAGGGTTCTTCGGGGTGCCAGGGTTCTTCGGCGTGATGGTGTAGCTCCACACGGTGTGGTTCTCGGTGACGCGGAAGCCGAGCTCCTGGTTGGGCGCAAAGCGTACGACCTTCGCGGTGGTCGGCCACACGAGTGGTCCGCGCCGGTTGATGTTGATGGTCTTGGTGCCCAGACCGACCGGTCCGCGCACGATCATCTTCTTGCACTGCGGGCTCCATTCGCCCATCCGCTTGAGGTCGGCGATCACCCGCCACACCTGCTCCGGTGTGGCGTCGATGTCGATGGATTCTTCGATGAGTGGTGTGGTCATGGGTGCGTTCCCCCTGCGTCGGTGTCGGTGCCGGCCGGACGGCCGCTCGCCGTCCACCCCGGGACAGTAGGACACCTATTGAGCAACCGTCAATAAGTCGATTCGTCAGGCCAGCAGGACCGCGCCGATCACCGCACCGATGCCGACGAAGACGGCGGCGCTCACCCATGCTGCCGGGTGTCCGTCGCCGTCTTCGAGCAGCAGGCTGCCGAGTTTGCCGGGCGTCAGCCAGTCGATCAGGACGAACGACCACATCATCACCGCGATGGTCACCACGACGTAGACGATGGTGTAGACGAGGCCGCGCCAGAGTTCGAGGTCGGCGGTCTCGATCACCGAGCCCACCATCACCACGGCCAGCCCGATCACCATCGAGACGGTCAGGATCGTCGCGTTGCGGTTGTGCTCGACCCAGACGAGTTGCCGCAGCCGGCCGGGCGTCACCAGATCGAGAGCGAGAAATCCGATGATCAGCAAGACGATTCCCACCAGGGAGTACGACGCGCCGTGTGCCAGGTTGTCCCGCAAGATCTCCACTCGAACCACTCCCGTCGTGCCAAGGTGCCTCAGGCGAGGCCGACCAGATCGTAGGAGTTGACGTTCTTCGACAGCTTCTGCAGGTGGTCGTTCGCGTCGCCGAGGGTGTGGCCGATCGCGGTGAGCCGGCTGGTGTAGTGGCCGACCGGATATTCGGCGGTCATGCCGATACCGCCGTGCATCTGGATGGCCTCCTGTCCGATGTGGCGGCCGGAGCGGCAGATCTGCAGCTTGGCGCGGGAGGCGATGATCGGGTCGACGATGCCGTCGGCCAGCGCGGTACTCGCGTACAGGCTCATCGAGCGGGCCAGTTCGAGTTGCGTGTACATGTCGGCGGCCCGGTGGGTGAGGGCCTGGAAGGTCGCCAGCGTCACGCCGAACTGCTTGCGGGTCTTGAGATAGTCGACTGTCAGATCGAGTGCGCGTTCCATCGCGCCGACGGCCTCGGCGCACAACGCGGTCTGGATGCCGATCTCGGCGTCGGCGATGATCGTGCTCGCATCACCCGAACCGAGCCGGGTGGCCGGGGCGTCGGCGAACACGATCTGCGCGCCGCGTCGACGATCATGGGTGCGGTAGGCGGTGCGGGTGACGCCGTCGGCGCCGGCGTCGACGAGGTACAGGCCCAGCTCGCCGTCCGCGCGTGCCGACACGATCAACTTGTCAGCGCAATCACCGTGTGGAACAAGCGTTTTGGTTCCGGTCAGCGTGCCGTCGGTGACGGTGGCGCCGACGGCGGTGACCGGCCAGCGGTCGCCTGACTCCTGATGGGCGAAGGCGAACAGCAGTTCACCGCCGACCAGGCCGCCCAGAAGTTCTTCGCGCAGTTCGCCTTCGGCGGTCGCGACGAGCAGCGAGCTCGGTACGAGGGCCGAGTCCAGGTAGGGCTCGGGTGCCAGGGCCCGGCCGATCTCGCCCATGACGGAGGCGAATTCGACGGGGCCGGCACCCGCGCCACCGTCTTCCTCTGGGATGGTCAGTCCCAGGATGCCGATGTCGGCCAACGACTTCCAGACATCGCGGCTCCAGCCGAGCTCGGTGTCGGTGACCTTGCGCAGTGTCTCCACGTCGTAGGTCTTGCTCAGCACGTCGCGCACGGTGTCGCGCAACATCTCTTGTTCTTCGGACAGTTCGAAATCCATGTGGGTTCCTCGGTGGTTCGGAGGTATGGCGTGGTCTGCGGGGACGGCCTACAGGCCGAGCACGGCCTTGTCGATGATCTGACGCTGGACCTCCGACGAGCCGCCGTAGATGGTCACCTTGCGGTAGTTCAGGTAGGTGGGCACGCTCAGTTGCGCCCACTCCGGCGCGAGGATGTCGGCCGAACCGTTGGGCGCTGCCGGGTCGAGTGCGGCGACGGGCAGGGAATCGGGTCCGGCGATGTCGGCGAGCAACTCCATCGCGTCCTGCTGTAGCTGGCTGCCGCGCAGCTTGAGTAGCGACGACGCGGGATTGGGCTTGCCGTCGGCCGACGACGCGACCACGCGGAGCTGGGTCAGTTCGAGGGCGAGGATCTCGTTCTCGAGTTCGGCCAGACGTGCCGCGAGCAGCGGATCCGCGATCAGCGGGTTGCCGTCGGCGGAGGTGACCTCGCGGGCCAGTTCCTTGGCGCGGGCGAGCTTCTTCTTGGTGTAGCCGATGCGCGCGATGCCGCTGCGCTCATTGCCCAGCAGGAACTTCGCCTGCGTCCACCCCTGGTTCTCCTCGCCGACGAGGTTCTCCACCGGCACGCGGACGTTGTCGAAGAACACTTCGTTGACCTCGTAGCCGCCATCGATCAGCTGGATCGGACGCAACTCGACGCCGGGGGTGTCCATCGGGAACAGCAGCATCGAGATGCCGGCCTGCTTCTTGACGTCGGGGTCGGTGCGGCACAGGCAGAAGATCCAATCGGCGAACTGACCGAGGGTGGTCCAGGTCTTCTGGCCGTTGACGATGTAGTGGTCGCCGTCGCGGACCGCGCGGGTCTTGAGCGAGGCGAGGTCGGAGCCGGCCTCGGGCTCGGAAAAGCCCTGGCACCACCAGATGTCGAGGTTGGCGGTCTTGGGCAGGAAGCGCTCCTTGAGTTCCTGCGAGCCGAACTGGGCGATCACCGGTCCGATCATGCTGATGTTGAACGGCAGCAGCTCCGGTACCGATGCCAGACTCATCTCCTCGCGGTAGATGTGGCTCTGGATGGGAGACCAGTCCTTGCCGCCCCATTCGGTCGGCCAATGCGGTACCGCGTAGCCCGCCGAGTTCATGATCTGGGCGAGGGTGACGATGTCGTCGGGGTAGTCGAGCTTGCCTGCGGCCTCGCGTTCCCGGAGATCCTTGGGGATCTGGGTGGTGAAAAATGTCCGGAGTTCGTCTCGGAAAGCTTCTTCACTTGAACTGAATTTCAGGTGCATGCCTACCTTAATACCCTGCCGGATCGCGGTCGCAAACCCGTGTGCAGGTATCAGCCGCGCTCGCCGGCGGCGCAGGTGGCCGCGGCCGGGGTCGGTGCGGCGACGATCGCGGCCGGTGCGGCGACGGCGGCGCTGCCATGCCGACGTCGCCCGAACCCGATGCCGATCAGCGCGCCGACGACGGTCACCGTCAGCACATACACCACGTACGCGATGATCGTCGCACGTAAACCCATGTGGCTGACCATGATGCCCGCGATCACGGCCGGCACGCTCAACGCCAGATAGCTGACGATGAACACCGCGGAGAAGACCTGTCCGCGCTGGGGTGCCGGCGTCTTTGCGCTGACCGAATCGAGGCCGCCGAGGAAGAGCGCGGCAAAACCCACGCCCGCGATCAGCGATCCCACCACGTAGAGCGGTAGCGACTCCGCGAGAATGCCGACCAGCGAGACGATCACGCCACCGGCCAGCGCCGGATATCCGATGGCGAGTTTGGTGTCCACGGTGCGTGAGGTGATCAGCAACGAGGTGAGTCCGCCCGAGGCGAAGAAGCTGAACAGCAGCAGACCCGCCTCGGCATGGTTGGTGACACCGAAGACCCGCGCGACCACCGATGAGCCGAGCGAGAGGTACAGCCCGCCGAGTGACCAGGTGGCGATGAACGCGGGGACCGCCGCCCAGAACGGGCGCCGTACCTCCGCGGGCACCGATGCCTGCGGGGCCAGCGTGCGCAGCAGGTGCCGGCGGGAGGAGAACCCTTGCCGCTCCGAGGTTTCCGGGATGATCAGCAGGGCGACGAGCAGGACTGCATATAGCGTCAGGACGATCTCGTAGACGAGGAAGCGTGGGGCGGGTGCGTACTGGACCAGGACTCCGGCCACCACGACGCCGCCGGCGAGTCCGATCGTCGGTCCCGCGCCGGTGATCGCCGACCCCAGGCGGGGGTTGGGCGCCATGTCGACGACCGTTGCGGTCAGGGTTCCGATGGCCGCGCCGGTGGCCAGTCCCTGCAACGCGCGGGCCGCCATCAGCACGCCGACACCGTCGGCGGCGAGGAACAGGATCATGCTGGCGATGAGTAGGACGAGTGCCACGGCCAGCACGGGACGTCGGCCGATGTGGTCGGAGAGCGAGCCCACCGACAACAGGCTGACCAGCATCGTCACCACATAGATGGCGAAGACGCCGGTCAGCGTGAACGACGAGAAGCCCCAGAGCTGTTGATACACAGGGTACAGCGGTGACGGTGCGGCCGAGGCGAACAGGACCATGACGACGGTCGCGGCGACGATCCAGAACGCGCGGTGTGGATGCAGATGTGACATCGAACCTCCAAAAGCAAATTGGTTTGCGTTTAGTTGAACGTAGCCCGACCGCCCACCTAAAGCAACGTATTTTGCAATAATTGAGTCCATGAGTGTGGCGACAGACCCGAAGGCCGAGGTGACGGGGTCGGCGACGACGTCCGAGGCCGCGGAAAGACAGCACGCCCGACGTCCCGGGGGCCGCAGCGCGCGGGTGCAGCAGGCCGTCTACAGCGCGGTCGGGCAACTCGTCGGCCGCGGGGAGCGCGAGACCATGACGATCCCGCAGGTCGCCGAGCTCGCCGGGGTCAATCCGAGCAGCATCTACCGGCGGTGGGGTTCGATCACCACGCTGGTCGAGGAGGTCGCCGTCGCCGCTCTCACCCGGGGCGAGGACCTTCCCGATACCGGTGACCTGCGTGGCGACCTCACCGAGTGGGCACAGATCATCGCCGCCGACATCGGTCGGCCCAAACGGCGCTCCTACCTGCGCGCGATGGTGGTCGCGCGTGAGGAACTTGTCGACGAATGCCCGTGCTGGGCGGTGCGGGGCGGGCAGGCCGAGCAGATGGTGGCCCGGGCGGCGGCCCGTGACGAGCAGACGCCGACCGTCGAGCAGATCCTCGACCACATCATCGCGCCGCTCTATCACCATGCGGTGTTCGGCAAGCGCATCGACGACGTCTTCGCCGCGCGCCTGGCCGACGATGTCATGGCGATGATGCCGAGCACATAGGGCATCATCATCGGAGTTCACCCGTGGCGGCTAGGGTTGTGGCGCATGAGGCATGTGCATGCGTTCGGTGATGACGCTCTGGGAGATTTGGACGCGGTCGGCGTGGCCGCCGCGATCGACGCCGGCGAGATCTCGGCCGCCGAAGCCGTCGATGCGGCGCTGTCGCGGATCGACCAGGTGAACCCGGCGCTCAACGGCGTCGCCATCGACGATCGGGAGCGGGCGCGCAAGCGGGCCGTGGACGACGACTTTCCGGTCGGCGTGTTCACCGGCGTGCCGTCGATCATCAAGAACAACACCCGGATGGCCGGCATCCCGACGACGTACGGGTCGGCGGCGGTACCGGTGCGGACGGCCAGATCGAACGAACCGTTCACCGATCAGTTGCTGTCGACGGGGGTGAACATCGTCGGCGCGTCCACGCTGCCGCCGTTCGGGCTGACCGCGACGACGGAGTTCGTCGATCGCGATCCCACCCGCAATCCCTGGGACACCGACTACTCGTGCGGTGCGTCCTCCGGCGGGTCGGCGGTACTCGTCGCGTCCGGGGCGCTGCCGATCGCCCACGCCAACGACGGTGGCGGTTCTGTCCGCATTCCCGCCGCCGCGTGCGGACTCGTCGGTCTCAAGCTCACGCGTGACCGCGTCGTACAGTCGGCGCAGGCCAGGGCGATGCCGATCGACCTCATCACCAATGGCGTCGTCACCCGTAGTGTTCGCGATACCGCGAGCTTCCTCGCCGGCGCCGAAAAGTACCATGCCGCACCGGGACTCGCGCCCGTCGGTCTGGTCGAGGGACCTTCCGACCGACGCCTGCGCATCGCCATGCTCACCGAGCCGCTCACCGGTCAGCTGCTCGACGACGACACCCAGGCGGGATTGACGGCGACCGCCGAACTGCTCGAAAGTCTCGGCCACCGAACCGAATTCATCCCCATCCCGGTCGACAGGTCCTACGTCGACCAGTTCATCGACTACTGGGGGATGCTGGCGTTCTCCCTGGATCGCCTCGGCAAACGGACGATCGGCAAGGGCTACGACCGCAGCAAGCTCGACCCGTTCACCCGAGGACTGTCCCGGCGATACATGCGGCGGATGTGGCGCACCCCGGCGGCGATCCGTGGGCTTCGCCGTTCGACCGACCGCTTCCACGAGGTCTTCGACCGCTTCGACGCGGTGCTCTCGCCGACCCTGGCGCACACCACCCCGAAGATCGGATATCTCGATCCCGCAGCCGATTTCGACGTCATCCTGGATCGCCTGACCCGCTACATCGCGTTCACCCCGGCCAACAACACCTCCGGCGCACCCGGCATCAGCCTGCCGCTCGCGCAGACGTCGACGGGGCTGCCGATCGGCATACATTTCACCACCGACCTCGGTGACGAACGCACTCTCCTCGAACTCTCCTACGAACTCGAGGCCGCAAGGCCCTTCGCCAGGATCCAGGACGCCGGCTCGGAGTGATCTGCAGCCTTTAGTCGCGGAAACCGCGATCAAACACTGCAGATTCCACGGGACTGCCGATCATGTCAGCGCTCGGTCAATTGCTCGTCCGTCGGCGAGTTCGGATCGGGCGTCTGGATCGATCGAGTAGTGGTCGAGGAACTCCAGTAGTCGGATGGTGCCGACGCCGAGAAGGTCTGCGGGACAGATGAACGGCCCACTCTTGGCCCGCGGCAATGCCGGCCCGAACCAGTGATGGGGGACGTCGTTCTCGGACGTCAACAGGTGAATGCTGGCATTCTTGCTGTCGGCGACCGCACTGACCCCGACGACCTCATCCCACGAGATCTGCTGTGACGAAAGAAATCGGCGCGATCTGATGGCCGTCGGCGTGCACTCGACGGTGGGAAATCGCGCCCATCCGAGAAGGAACCAGATGCCGGTGACCGTGTACCAGACCGCGAGGATGGCTGCCAGGACGCCGAAGACAGCCTCCTGCGAACGACTCATCGGGAAGCTCAGCCGATCTGTCCACGTGCCGACCGCGAACACCGCGCAGGCGAGCACGATCGTGAAGATGCTGACCGCGGTCAGGACATGAATGCGCCGAGACTGACGAAAGGCGATTCCGTCGTTGGTGCGGGCAACGGTGTTTCTGTCAGATCCGTAGTCGGCGCCGCGATGCCGGTAGACTTCATAAGCGGGGTACCAGGCACTCAACCAGGCGATGGCGCCGGGCACATAGAACAACACATACAGCCAGCGGCCCTCCAGCGCCGCAACGACTCCTTGCCAGGACCACAATCCGGTGATGAAGACGGCGAGAGCGGTGAGGGGCCACAACCGTCGTCGGCTCGGCAGTCGGTTCCACGCGTCGGTGATCAATCGCAAACAGCCTCTCCGATCTCTTTCCCCATCCAGCCGAACACCCATGATCCGAAGGCGGCACCACCGGTGACGAGAGCAGCGTCGACAGGCCCGGTCACCGCGCCTGGTGGGGCGATTAAGGCTCCCGTCGCAACACCGCCGACCGTTCCGGCCGCGCCTGACCACGCCGCAATACACTTGTCGCGAGGACTGTCAGCTGTGATGACGTCGTATATCGCCATACCAGTTGCTAGACCGACCCCGCCGAGTCTCGCGCCTGCGCCTGCATTCTGGAAATAACTCTTCGTCAGCGCCGCGGGAGTCTTATCCGCGGCGCCGTTGAAGTAGCTGTCGCCTGCTGTTAGTGCTCCACCAGCCAATGTTGCGGCTGGGTGCGTGAAGAATGAACCGTCGGGAACGTCGGCCTTCGCCAGCGGACGTCCACTCGGGTCATAGAGTTCGGTTTTGATCACTGTCCCGTCCGGCTTTGTCCAAGTTACAACTTTGTTGCCGGTACCGGCGAGATAGGTCGTCGTGATCTTGTCCCCGTTGGGATCCTTGCCCCACGCAGTCGTCTCGGTTCTGGTAACCAGCGTCCCGGCTGGATCAAATATCTCCTCCCTCAACACCGGGTAGTTCCTGCCGTAGTTCAGTCTCTTCGTTTCGGTGTAAACCTTCTTGCTGCCATCTTGCATGTACAGAGTCTTGGTGGGTTCGCCCTTGGCGTTTGTTCCGGTGGACTCACGGGCCACGGTGGATGCGGCATCCGCAGCTGCGATGGCAAGTTGTTTTCTGAGCCCCATCGGGTCCGCTGGATTGGGTACGTCGTCCTCAGGCATACCACCACGCCCGCTGAGTAGCCCCGCAAGTGTCGGCACCAACTGCCCCGAGTTCACGTCTGCACCCGCAGAGCGTGCCGCTGCGGTGATACCGGCCGCTGTCGAGTAGTCGGCCTGCCCCATGGTGATGACGAATTGGTTGATCTCGATCTGCTTCTGAACTCGCTCTGCGACCAGATCGCGCGCCCCGTCGGCGTCCAGTTCTTGGGGCTTGATTGTCACGACCCAACTGTCGAGCACGTTGAACGAACCCGATTCGATCTCTTCGGCTTTGGACATCAGCAACTGCTTGGCCGAACTCAGGGCCCAAAAGCCGTTCGTCATTGCTGTGGATAGGTCGTCGGCCAGGGTGGCGGCAGCGATCGACGACTTCTTGGCTCTTTCAAACGCCAACACCGCGGCGTCGTGGGCGACACCGTCCCAATTCCCGAGGGCGGTCATCATCGAACACCGCGCGGTAATCCCCGAGGCTTGTTCTTCGATGGTCTCGCCACGCGACCTCACAGTGCTCGCCCCGCTGAGAATCGATCCGAAATCCCATCCGGCCAACCGAGTACGCGACGGAATCATCGGGGGAAGCTGCGCTTGATAGCTGCGGTGAAATCAGCTTCCGCGACTTCGTAGTTGTTGGCGCTGCCGCGCGCGGAAACCGCAAGGCCGTCGTAGCCGCTCGCCAGACGCTCGGTGCGGTCTCCCGCAAATGAGTCGACCTCGTGCGAGGCCCACGCGCTAGTCGACCCGGGCATTCCCGAAAACGCTTCAACGATGACGCCGGCGAGGGTACTAGATCTGATCGAACTCGCGGTTTGAGATGTCTGTTGAGCAAACTCCCGAAGCAACTGCGGATCAACTTGCACCAGCCATCCCCCTTTGAATTCCCGTGAACCTTCAGCAGCGCGGAGGCCGAACCCGGTGGCGGCGGCATGCCCGCGAAGCAACAGTAGCCGAGAGTCGATGGTGGACGGCGTTCGGGTTGCGATTGGGGTGCAGGATGTGGCTGGGCCAAGTCGGTGACCTCGACAGCGGGTGGGCGCCCGGCAGGTCGAAAGCGACCAGCACACGATCGGCAGCCTTTCCGGCACTGGTGACGGGATGAGCCGATCGGGCGGTTGAATCGCGTTCTTCCTTTCGCTCGCAGCTCGGTGAGGGGACCGTTTTTGTCGGTGGCCTCCGATAGTCTGTTGTCATCGGTTCGGGGTCGGCTTCACAGTGTGGCCGGTCATCTGGAACAGGCGGTGGCACAAGGCTATCGGCCGGACGTACAGAGGGGGAGGTGTCGATGTTCTCGTTTGTCGATGCTGAGGCTGATGTGCGTGTGGTGGGGTCGATGTCGGCGACGGA
>NZ_JBNCNR010000023.1:0-55179 GCF_049847065.1 Gordonia sp. DT219
ACATATTTTTTGGTGGCTGATGATGGTCGGGTGTTTGCGGTGTCGTCGGGGGAGCCGCCGGCGGATGCGGTGGCCAGATTGTTGACGAACCGTTGAGCGCGTTGCGGATTCACGCCGCGGACAGAACAGTCCACCTGTTCGACGGTGATGACGTGGTCAGGCAGAGCGGCGCTCGCCGGGACTCACTCGTCCGGTAACAGACCGAGCCGGTCGGCGGTCTCGAGGATCGCGGTCTCGAGCCGCGAATGATGGGCGCGGGCGACGTCGAGCACGGTGGCGACGTCACGGGCGGCGAAGCCGTCGAGCATCGCCGCATGGTCGTCGTTGAGCAGCTGCTGCGTCGCCGCGCCGACGCTGCGCATCATCTGGAACGGCTCGGTCAGATTCCATGTCGACTCGAACATCGACAACAGACGCGGCATCCCGCACGGGGTGGTGAGACTGACGTGGAATTGCCGTGAGATGTCGTGAAACGACTTGCCGTCCTGCCACTTCGTCGCGGTCAACAGCTGCTGGTGCCAGTCGCGGGCACGGGCGAGGTCGGCGTCGTCGACACGTTCCACCGCCTGTGCGAGCGCGGCCTGTTCGAGAACGCCCCGCACGAAGTAGATCTCCTTGAGTTCGTCGGTCGACAGTGAGCTGACCCGGTACCCGGAATTGCGTTGGTGGACAACGAGTCCTTCTCCGACCAGGGTTTTGAGCGCCTCCCGCACCGGGATCGGACTCACGCGAAAGGCATCGGCGACCTCGCCCGGCGGTATGCCGGTACCCGGCGGCGCGCCGCCGGAGAGGATCAGCCGGCGCAACTCCTCCTCGATGTTGGCGTGGTCGTGTAACGAGCGCACCTCGACGAGTTTGGCGACCAGCGGGTTGGGGCGGCGACGGTTCATGACGTCTCCGAACCGTATTCGAAAGAGATACCTGTATCGCAGCCGAATTCGGCTTCGCGTGCCAGCCGCACCGACTCGGCGTGCGCGACGGCCGCCGACGGATGGCGGCGCACCCAGTCGGCGACGGATTCGGTCAGCCGCTGCTGATTATCACGTTTGACGATCTCATGGCCCTCGTCACCGAACATCAACAATTCGGCGACCCGGCCCCGCGAACGCAGCTCGTTCACGATCTGCTGGGACTCGCTGACCGGCACATTGGTGTCGTGGGCGCCGTGGATCACCAGCAGTGGTGCGCGCACCTCGTCGATCCGATGGATCGGCGACAGGTCACGCAGCAGCTCCCGATCCGATTCCGGATGACCGTATTTGGTGTAGGCCGCGACCGCGATCCACGGTTCGGTGTTGCGGAAGAACGACTCGAGATCGCTCATCCCGCAGATCGCGATGCCTGCGGCGAACAGTGTGGGGTGAAAGGTCAGGCACGCCAACGTCAGATACCCGCCGTAGGATCGGCCGGACGCGTAGAGGGCATCGGCATCGGCGATGCCGGAGTCGACCAGATATGCCGCGCAGTCGGCGGCGTCGTCGATGCCCGCGTACCGGCCGTAGCGGTCGTCGGCGTGGGAGAACAACCGTCCGTAACCCGACGACCCACGCACATTGGGCGCGAACACCCCGATCCCGGCATCGACGAGCGGTCCGAACAGGAACTGGTAGTCCGGCCGGGTCTGCGACTCGGGACCGCCGTGGAAATACAGCAGGTATGGCGTGGGCAGTCCGTCGGACTCTCCCGGCGCGTGCGGCGGGCGGAACAGCCAGCCCGACAACGGCATTCCGTCGCGGGCAGAGAACTCATGCAGCTCCGGACGCAGTGTGTGCGACGGTCCGGAGCCGGTCACCACGTCGTCACGCACCGGCATGACCTCGCGGGTCACGGTGTTGACCAGATGCACCATCGGCGAGCGCTGCGGACTCGACACGGTCACCGCGATCAAGGTGCCCGCAGCGCTGATCGACAACTGCGCGGCGACGTCGCCGGGCAGCGGGATCGGGTCGTGCAGTGTCTGGTCGGGCAGTGTCATGATCTGTAACTCGCTGTGGCCGTCGACATTCCACAGCATCGCGATCGTCGACTGGTCATGGGAGACCGCGAAGGCGTCCAGTCCACTGCCGGCACGCTCCGCCAGCACCCGGAACCGTGTGCCGGTGGCGGCCACCTCGACGCCGAGCAGACGCGGATACTTCGCATCGAAGTCGCTGCGGACCACCGCCTGGACCGAATCGAGGTCGCGGCGCGAGTCCTGCGGCGGATCGACGAACACCAGCGACGGATGATCGAAGCCCTGATCGAGGATGTAGCCGTCGTCGGTGACCGAGCCCGGATCGTTGGGCAGCAGGGTCGTCATCTCGATTTCGGGTTCGCCGTCGAGGGCGTCGTCGCCGGTGTGTACGCGGCGCCGCAGCAGCAGCATGTCGTGGTAGCCGCGCGGACCGACCCGCAGCAGCGTCGCACCCTTCCACGAGTCGACGAGGGCGCCGCCGACCCGGACGTCGAGGGTCTGGGTGGCGCCGGTGCCCGGGTGGACGCGCAGCGAATGCGCGGTGCCGTCGGTGGCGGTCGCGGTGATGAGAACCCAGTCGGCGTCCCAGCCGACGAGGGTGACGGTGCCGAACGACAGTCCCGCGCCCGGGGTGTAGGGATTGCCATCGGGCCGGAGCCCGGCGACACGGTGCGCCGTGTCGTCGCCGGGGTCGGTCGTCACCACCCACACCTGATGGCGTTCGCCGCCGCTGGGCGCGAGCTCGACCGCGAGCCACTGACCGTCACTGGAATGTTCGACCTTGCGGACCGGACCGGTCGCGGGTACCCGGACCCAGCGCAGCTCGCCGACGCCCTCGGTCGTCAGAACCCGTTGCGCGGCACGGGGATACCCGACTCCGTCGTCGACGATGTAGGCGAAGGCGGACCCGTCCGGGGACACCGACGGGCCATAGGTGTGCCACCCGGTCTCATCGAAGCGCACCGAGAACGCCGGCTCGGGGATGCCGCCCGTCGTGGCATCGCGCGCGTCGGCGCCGGTCGGAACGGGCGGGGTCACGGTGCGGTGAGGCCTTCCATGCTCTGCAACCACATCTCCAGCATCGCGACCTGCCACAGTTCGTTGCCGTCGAGGGTGGTGCGAATCCCGTTGGGGTCGGCGAACAATCGGTCGAGCGCGGCCGGCCGGTACAACCCACGGTCCTTCGCCGACTGCGTGTGCAGCGCGTCGCCGACCAGATCGAAGACCGGCCCCTCGAGGTGGCGGATACCGGGCACCGGGAAGTAGCCCTTGGTGCGGTCGATGATCGCCGACGGCAGCAGGGCCCGGCTCGCCTGCTTGAGCACGCCCTTGCCGCCGTGGGCGAGTTTGAGGTCGGGTGGGCAGGTGGCGGCGAGCTCGACGAACTCGTGGTCGAGAAACGGCACGCGTGCCTCCAGGCCCCAGGCCATCGTCATCGTGTCCACCCGTTTCACCGGGTCGTCGACGAGCATGATGGTGGTGTCGGTGCGCAGTGCGGCGTCGACGGCTGTTTCGGCGCCCGGTGCGGACTGATGCGCGTGCACGAACTCCCAGCTCGGGTCGTAGTCGTTGTCGCCCAACAGGTATGGGTCGGCGAGGATCGCGGTGATGTCCGCGTGCGACCGGTCGAAGAAGACCTCCCGATAGGCCTTGGTGGTCTCCGGCCGGGCGATGTCCCGCAGTGGCGGGTACCAGGAGTAGCCGCCGAGTATCTCGTCGGCACCCTGGCCGGACTGTACGACCTTGATCGACTTGCTGACCTCCTGGGAGAGCAGGTAGAACGCGACGCAATCGTGGCTGACCATCGGTTCGCTCATCGCGGCGATGGTGTCCGGGACCGCGGGCAGCAGCCGGTCGGTGCCGATGTGGATCTTGTGATGATCGGTACCGAAGGTGTCGGCGACCAGATCCGAGTACGCATATTCGTCCCCGGATTCGCCTGCCGCCGCATCGAATCCGATGCTGAAGGTGGCGAGGTCGGCCTGCCCCTGTTCGGCCAGCAACGCCACCACCAACGAGGAGTCGATACCGCCGGAGAGCAGGACCCCGACGGGCACGTCGGCGACCATCCGACGCCGCACGGATGTGCGCAGCGAGTCCATCAGCTCGTGCCCCCAGCGCTGCGCGTCCCAGTCGGCACGGTCGGGATGCGGGGCGAAAACCGGCTCCCAATAACGGTGTTCGGTGCTGCGCCCGTCGCGGGTGATGGTGCGCACGGTCGCCGGCGGCAGTTTGCGGATGCCGTTGTACATGGTGTGCGGAGCCGGCACCACCGCGTGGAAACTGAAGTAATGGTGCAGCGCAACGCGATCGATGGTGGTGTCGACGTCACCGGCCCGTAAGAGCGCCTGCACCGACGACGCGAACCGCAATCGGCCCGGCGTCTCGGCCAGGTAGAGCGGTTTGATACCCAACCGGTCGCGCGCCAGAGTGACCGTCCCCGAATCGGTGTCGGTGATGGCAAAGGCGAACATCCCGATCAGATGGTCGACGCAGTCGGCGCCCCACGCGTGGAAGGCCTTCAGGATGACCTCGGAATCGGCGTGCGAGAAGAAGCGGTATCCCTTGCCCTCCAGCTCGGTGCGCAACTGCTCGTAGTTGTAGATGCAGCCGTTGAACACGAGTGCCAGTCCCAGTTCGGGATCGATCATCGGCTGACCGCCGCGCTCGGAGAGGTCGATGATCTGGAGACGCCGATGCCCCAAGGCCACACTGCCTTTGACGAACAGGCCCCCGGCGTCCGGACCGCGCCGGGTCATCGCGCAGGTCATCGCGTCGACGGCGGCGACGTCGGGCGCCCGTCCGTCGAAGCGGATCTCGCCGCAGACTCCACACATGCGATCTGTCCTTCCGTCGACCTGGTCCTGGCATCGACACTGCCGGGCCGGCGAGTGAGGCGGATGACGTCTGCGCCCAGCCTAGGAGCTTCGACGCGCCGCGTCAGTGCGAACCGTGTGTCAGCGTGGCGTCACCCAGGTGGTGATGTCGGCGTGGACGACCTCGGTGCCGTCCGTGTCGAGGATGCGGATCGACACGACGACGTCGGTGCCGGTGGTGATGGCCGCGGTGTCGAGGGGCTCGGCGAGGCTCGCCTCGGCGGTCAGCCGGGTCGTGGCCTCGGCCAGGTACTGGGTGGACATTGCCTTGGGCAGCCAGCGATGTGAGGTCGGCAGCGTCGCCTCCATCAGCATGCCCATCGCCGCCTCGGCGAGGTTGCAGGCGGCGATCGCGTGGAAGGTGCCGATGTGGTTGTACACGCCGAACCATTTGGGGGCGCTGACCCGGCAGAAACCCGGCTCCATCCGTTCGACCAGGGGCAGCACGGTGCCGAAGTAGGGCACCCGCGCGACCATACCCAGCGAGAACAAGGCGTGGCCGAGAACGTTGTCCGGAAGCCGGCGGCGCAGGGCGTACGTCGCGGTCACTCCGGCAGCGGGTGCTTTGTCTGTCGTCATGGGCTCCGACGATAACCGCCCGGCCCCGGGCCGGGGCACACCTGGAATCGGTAGACGTGTGGTCGCGGTTTCCGCGACCGATGTCTACCGATTCGAGGATTCGTCGATTCGAACGATCGGCGCCGCCGTTATCGGTGGTCCGTGACGGCGGAGACGATAGGCTGCCAACATCAACGACGTCACAGTGCCGCGGGCGTCGGCATCGGGCGGGAGGTCGAGCGTGACATTCGGGAACCAGGGCGGGCCGGGTGAAGGTCAGAATCCGAATCAGGGTTTCGGGGCGCCGGGCTCCGGTCAGCCGGGATACGGCCAACAACCTAACTATGGTCAGCAACCGGGCTACGGCCAACAACCGGGCTACGGCCAACAACCGGGCTACGGCCAACAACCGGGCTACGGCCAACAACCGGGCTACGGCCAGCCGGGGCAGCCTCAGCCGGGATCGGGCCAACCGGGTTTCGGCGGACCGGCCGGGTCGCCGTTCGGCGCCCCGCCGGCCCCCGCGTCGAACTCGCTGGCGTCGCGGATCACCGCACCGCGATCGGGCCGCCCGATGCCGACGCTGATCATCGGCGCCGTGCTGGCGTTCTTCGGGTTGCTGATGGTGATCTTCAGCTTCCTGACATGGGCCACTGCCGAGTTGGACATCAACGAGTCGATCCCGGGGGCAGGGGCCATCAAGGGTTCGGTATCGGCATCGGTGACCGGACTCGGTTCGGAGTCGACCAATAACGATATTGACGTCTCGGGACTCCCCTCGCAGTACCAGAATCAGTTCAATCAGGAGTTCGAGAAGGAACTGAACTCCGGCGACAGCGGTGACGGCACCGCTGCGCCCGGAGTGTGGACGATCGTGTTCGGTGTGCTGCTGATCATCGGTGCGGTTCCGCTGATCCTGCGCAGATTCCCCGCGATCGCATCGATCGGTGCGGTGGTCATCGGGCTCGCCTCACTGATCGCGGTCGCGGTATTTCTCTCCGACCCCGGAGCTGCGGTCTCGGCCGACGGCAAGAGCCCGGCCGACGCGTCGACCGCCGGCGGGCCGGCCCCCGACGTATCCGCCGGATACGGCCTGTGGATCGTCTTCCTCGCAACCCTCGCCGCGCTGATCGCGGCCATCGCCGGGGTGGTGCTGTCCACGCTGCCGACATCCTCCGCGCCCGTGGCCGGCGGATTCGGCGGCGGTCCGATCGGCGGACAGCCCGCATTCGGTTCGACGCCAGGTCAGCAACCCGGCTTCGGTTCAGCTCCTGGCCAACAGCCCGGCTACGGTTCGGCTCCCGGCCAGCAGCCCGGTTTCGGGTCGGCGCCGGGTCAGCAGTGGCCGGGCCAACAGCCTGGTTACGGGTCGGGCCCCGGTCAGCAGTGGCCCGGTCAGCAGTAACCCAGGGCGGCAACTGAGGAGAACGCGGTCCGAGCATGTCGACGCCCACGGTGTACCACCTGCGCCGACAAGCCCGGGCCGCGTTCTAGCACGCCGGATGATCGGGCAGTGATCGGCGGATTTGAATCCCCACCCCGACCTGGTGCATACTTGTCGGGTTGCCTGGAACGGCGGACGCAGGAAAGCCTGCGTCCATCCCCCGGGTACATGACTCCCAGGCCCGGAAATCGGGGACTGGGCGTGTAACGCGTGGCCGTTCCCGGTTCACGGACTCGACACGCCCGACCGCGGGTGCCGGAGCAAATCGGCTCGTCCCCAGTGGCGAGCCAACGTACAACGACAGATGAACAGCGTCGATCCCGACTCTCACGCGGTGATCTATGTGCCCGCGGGCGGCCTGCGCCGGCCCAGGTGCGCGGTGTTTGTCTGTCGAGAACAACTGACGGAAGAGGACACAGCGTGGCGGGACAGAAGATCCGCATCAGGCTCAAGGCCTATGACCACGAGGCGATCGACGCTTCGGCGCGCAAGATCGTGGAAACCGTGACCCGTACCGGGGCACGCGTGGTCGGCCCGGTGCCGTTGCCGACCGAGAAGAACGTGTACTGCGTCATCCGTTCGCCGCATAAGTACAAGGACAGCCGCGAACACTTCGAGATGCGTACCCATAAGCGACTCATCGACATCCTCGACCCGACGCCGAAGACGGTTGACGCGCTGATGCGCATCGACCTGCCGGCCAGCGTCGACGTCAACATCCAGTAGGGCGGGGGCGAAGAGAATCATGAGTAATCAGAAGAGCATTGCAAACCAAGGTGCCACACGCGGGATCCTGGGCACCAAACTCGGCATGACCCAGGTATTCGACGAGAACAACCGCGTCGTTCCGGTCACCGTCATCCAAGCGGGCCCGAATGTCGTGACCCAGCTGCGGACTGCAGAGCGCGACGGTTACACCGCCGTGCAGGTCGCCTACGGCGCCATCGATCCGCGCAAGGTCTCCAAGCCCGTCACCGGCCAGTACGCCAAGGCGGGGGTCACCCCGCGCCGGCATCTGGCCGAGATCCGGGTGGCCGACGTCAGCGCACTCGAGATCGGTCAGGAACTGACCGCCGAGATCTTCGCCGACGGCGCGCTGGTGGATGTCACCGGTACGTCCAAGGGCAAGGGCTTCGCCGGTCCGATGAAGCGTCACGGCTTCTCCGGTCTCGGCGCCAGCCACGGCGTGCACCGTGTGCACCGCGCACCGGGTTCGATCGGTGGCTGCGCCACCCCGGGCCGCGTGTTCAAGGGCATGCGGATGGCTGGACGTATGGGTAACGACAAGGTGACCACACAGAATCTCGTCGTCCACAAGGTGGACGCCGAGGCCGGTCTGCTGCTGATCAAGGGAGCGATCCCGGGTCGCAGGGGCGGCATCGTGGTGGTTCGCGACGCCGTCAAGGGCAACACAGTGAAGGGTGGTGCGCAGCAATGAGCACCGAGACAGTGACCACACAGAGCACAACCAAGCTGACGCTGGACGTCAAGACCGCCGACGGCTCGACCAACGGAACCGTTGATCTGCCCGCCGAGCTGTTCGACGCCCCCGCCAACATCGCGCTGATGCATCAGGTCGTGGTGGCCCAGCAGGCCGCCGCACGCCAGGGCACGCACTCCACCAAGACCCGCGGCGAAGTCCGCGGTGGTGGAGCAAAGCCGTACCGGCAGAAGGGCACCGGCCGCGCCCGTCAGGGTTCGACCCGCGCACCTCAGTTCGCCGGTGGTGGCACCGTGCACGGTCCGCAGCCGCGCGACTACAGCCAGCGCACCCCCAAGAAGATGAAGGCGGCCGCGCTGCGCGGCGCGCTGAGTGATCGTGCTCGTAACGAGCGCATCCACGTCATCACCGAACTGGTTGCCGGACAGGCTCCTTCGACCAAATCGGCCCGCCAGTTCCTGGATATCCTCTCGGATCGCCGCAAGTTCCTGGTGGTGCTGGGACGTGAGGACCTGACCGCGTGGAAGAGCGTGGCGAACCTCGACAACGTGCTGCCGATCGCCGCCGATCAGCTCAACACCTACGACGTCCTCGACGCCGACGAGGTGGTGTTCAGCGTGGAGACGCTGGCTGCGTTCATCGCCGGCAACACCAAGACCACTGACAACGCAGAGGAGGCGTGAGCATGGCTATCCAGGCCAACCCGCGCGACATCATCCTGGCGCCGGTGATCTCGGAGAAGTCCTACGGGCTCATGGAGGAGAACGTGTACACCTTCCTGGTGCACCCGGACTCCAACAAGACGCAGATCAAAATCGCCATCGAGCAGATCTTCGACGTGAGCGTCGACAGCGTCAACACCGCGAACCGGCAGGGCAAGCGCAAGCGGACCCGCTTCGGCTACGGCCAGCGCCGCTCCACCAAGCGCGCCTTCGTGACGCTGACCGCCGACAGCAAGCCCATCGAGATCTTCGGAGGCTCGGTCAGCTGACCGGGACTCTTGGAATAGAGGGACTTTCACATGGCTATTCGTAAATACAAGCCGACGACCCCGGGTCGTCGCGGATCCAGTGGCGCGGATTTCTCCGAGGTCACCCGCGATCATCCGGAGAAGTCGCTGGTCCGTCCGCTGCACGGCCGCGGTGGCCGTAACGCGCACGGTCGGATCACCACCCGCCACAAGGGCGGCGGTCACAAGCGCGCCTACCGTCTGATCGACTTCCGTCGCAACGACAAGGACGGCGTCAACGCCAAGGTCGCCCACATCGAGTACGACCCGAACCGCACTGCGCGGATCGCGTTGCTGCACTACATCGATGGCGAGAAGCGCTACATCATCGCGCCGCGTGGACTCAAGCAGGGCGACGTGGTGGAGAGCGGCGCGGCCGCCGACATCAAGCCCGGCAACAACCTGCCGCTGCGTAACATCCCGACCGGTACCCAGGTCCACGCCGTGGAGCTGCGACCGGGCGGTGGGGCCAAGATGGCCCGCAGCGCCGGTGCCTCGATCCAGCTGCTGGGCAAGGAGGGCGCCTACGCGACCCTGCGTATGCCCTCCGGCGAGATCCGCCGCGTCGACGTGCGCTGCCGCGCCACCGTCGGCGAGGTGGGTAACGCCGAACAGTCCAACATCAACTGGGGCAAGGCCGGCCGTATGCGCTGGAAGGGCAAGCGCCCCACCGTCCGTGGTGTTGTGATGAACCCGGTCGACCACCCGCATGGTGGCGGCGAGGGCAAGACCTCCGGTGGTCGCCACCCGGTCAGCCCGTGGGGTAAGCCCGAGGGCCGTACCCGCAAGAACAAGGCCAGCGACAAGCTGATCGTCCGCCGCCGGCGTACCGGCAAGAACAAACGATAAGAAACAGGAGGAGGTAGAAGAATGCCACGCAGCCTCAAAAAGGGCCCGTTCGTCGACGACCATCTCCTGAAGAAGGTCGATGTTCAGAACGAGAAGGGCACCAAGCAGGTCATCAAGACCTGGTCGCGCCGTTCGACCATCATCCCCGACTTCATCGGTCACACCTTCGCCGTCCACGACGGTCGCAAGCATGTCCCGGTGTTCGTCTCGGACAACATGGTCGGGCACAAGCTGGGCGAGTTCGCGCCCACCCGCACCTTCAAGGGTCACATCAAGGATGACCGGAAAGCGAAGCGCCGGTAAGCCATGACTACTCAAACCGAGAACCCCACAGCGAAGGCGACCGCGAAGTTCGTTCGCGTGACGCCGATGAAGGCGCGTCGTGTGATCGACCTGATCCGCGGCAAGAACGTCGACGAGGCCCTCGACATCCTGCGGTTCGCTCCGCAGTCGGCCTCCGAGACGGTGTACAAGGTCCTCGCCAGTGCGGTGGCCAACGCCGAGAACAATCTGGACCTCGATCGACGGAGCCTGGTCGTTGCGACCGCGTTCGCCGATGAGGGTCCGACCATGAAGCGGTTCCAGCCGCGTGCCCAGGGCCGCGCCTTCCGTATCCGCAAGCGCACCAGCCACATCACCGTGGTCGTGGAGAGCTTGCCGGAGCAGGCCGGTGCCACTCGCGGACGCTCGCGTCAGCCGAAGAAGAAGGGAGCCTAGCAGTGGGCCAGAAAATCAACCCGCACGGCTTCCGTCTGGGCATCACCACCGACTGGAACAGCCGTTGGTACGCAGACAAGCAGTACGCGGAGTACGTGAAAGAGGATGTCGCCATCCGCAAGCTCCTGTCCACCGGACTCGAGCGTGCAGGCATCGCGAAGGTGGAGATCGAGCGCACCCGGGACCGGGTTCGCGTCGACATCCACACCGCACGTCCGGGCATCGTCATCGGTCGCCGTGGCGCCGAGGCCGACCGCATCCGTGGTGAGCTGGAGAAGTTGACCGGCAAGCAGGTGCAGTTGAACATCCTCGAGGTCAAGAACCCCGAGTCCGAGGCCCAGCTGGTGGCCCAGGGTGTCGCCGAGCAGCTCAGCAACCGCGTGGCGTTCCGTCGCGCGATGCGTAAGGCGATCCAGTCGGCGATGCGTCAGCCCAACGTCAAGGGCATCCGGGTGCAGTGCTCGGGCCGCCTTGGCGGTGCGGAGATGAGCCGCAGCGAGTTCTATCGCGAAGGTCGGGTGCCGCTGCATACGCTGCGCGCCGACATCGACTACGGACTGCACGAGGCGAAGACGACCTTCGGCCGCATCGGCGTGAAGGTGTGGATCTACAAGGGCGACATCGTCGGTGGCAAGCGTGAACTGTCGGCAGCGGCTCCGGCCGCCGAGGACCGTCGTGCGCGCCGGCCGAGCCGGCCCCGCCGCAGCGGTGCCTCGGGCACCACTGCCACGAGCACCGATGCCGGTCGCGCCGCGGAGTCTTCCGGCGGCGAGGCCGCAGTCGGAGCATCCGCCGGTGCAGAGAAGCAGGAGGGCTAGCAATGTTGATCCCACGGCGGGTCAAACACCGCAAGCAGCATCACCCGAGCCTGAAGGGTCAGGCATCGGGCGGCACCAAGGTGACGTTCGGTGATTTCGGCATCCAGGCACTGGAGAGCGCCTACATCACCAACCGTCAGATCGAGTCCGCTCGTATCGCCATCAACCGGCACATCAAGCGTGGCGGCAAGGTGTGGATCAACATCTTCCCGGACCGTCCGCTCACCAAGAAGCCGGCCGAGACCCGCATGGGTTCGGGTAAGGGTTCGCCCGAGTGGTGGGTGGCCCCGGTCAAGCCGGGCCGCGTGCTGTTCGAGATGACCTACCCGAATGAGGAGACCGCTCGCGAGGCCCTGCGTCGCGCGCAGCACAAGCTCCCGATCAAGACCCGAATCGTGACCAGAGAGGAGCAGTTCTGATGGGACTCGGAGTTGCCGCAGCCGAACTGCGTGACCTCAGTGACAACGATCTGGTCGACCGCTTGAAAGAGTCGAAGGAAGAGCTCTTCAACCTTCGTTTCCAGATGGCCACCGGCCAGCTCGACAACAATCGCCGTCTGCGGACCGTGCGTCGCGAGATCGCGCGCGTCTACACCGTGATGCGCGAGCGCGAGCTGGGTCTGGCGTCGGGACCGGATGGTGATGACGCATGAGTGAGGACCAGAAGGTGACCGATACCAAGGTACGTGCCAGCCGCAAGGAGCGGATCGGCTACGTCGTCAGTGACAAGATGCAGAAGACCATTGTGGTCGAGCTGGAAAGTCGTTCGCGGCATCCGCTGTACGGCAAGATCATCCGGACCACGAGCAAGGTCAAGGCGCACGACGAGAACGGCGTTGCCGGCGTCGGCGACCGCGTGCGGATCATGGAGACCCGCCCGTTGTCGGCGACCAAGCACTGGCGCCTCGTCGAGGTGCTGGAGAAGGCCAAGTAAGCCTGCTCGAAACGCAATGATATCTGTCCGCGGCCCGCTTCCCCTATGGGAGGCGGGCCGCAGACATATGTCGGGACCGGACGGACTGTCTGCAGCCGGGCAGTCCGGAACCGACCGACCGTGCGACCACGCCCGCGTCAGGCCGTGGCGATGAACCCGATCAGCATGACGACGCTGAACAGCAGACCGAGAACACCGACGGCGATGCCGGCGATCGCCAGGCCCCGTTTGTTCGTCGTCGGGGCCGTCCCGGGCGCCTGCTGCGCACGCGAGAGTCTCAGACTGCTGGTGCCGAAGTAGATCGCCACACCGCCCAATATGATTCCGCCGACGCCGAACAGGCAGCTGCCGACGAAGGACACCAGCGCGCAGATCAGCGACCACAACGCCTGATTGTCTGCACGACGGTTGGGCGCCGGCGGATACGCCGCAGGCGCACCGTAGGACGTGACCGCATACGACGCCGCCGGATAGGGCGGTGAGTACGGCGGTGGTGGATTGTGGCGCCCCGGTGAACTGGGTGGCGGGGTGTTCGCGGGCCGGGTGTTCGGGGGCGGGGCGTAGGGGGGCGGGGTGACACCCGGCGATGCCGGGGGCAGGGCCGAGTGTCCGGCCGTTTTCGACTTGGCGAGTGGGACCGGCGTCCCCGGGTCGGCGGCCGGCGCATGCGGCGATGAAGCGGAGCCGACCGGCGCAGGTGTGACGGTGGGCGCGGCCGGCGTGGTGGTGAGCGCGGCGTCGAGGTCGGCGGCGAACTCCGAGCACGTGCGATAGCGGCGAGCCGGGTCCTTTTCCAGCGCGCGCCCGAGTACCTGGTCCACCCGGCGCGACAGGTCGGGCCGGCGAGTCGTGATGGGCGGTGGCGGCTCGCTCATCTGTTGACGGATCAATGCGGCGACATTGGTGTTGGCGAATGGGGTTGCGCCGCTGAGTAACTGGTAGGCCGTACAGGCCAGCGAGTACTCGTCGGCGCGGCCGTCGAGTTTCTCGGCGGCCAGCTGCTCGGGCGAGGAGTACGCGAACGACCCGACGGTCAGGTTGGTGGCGGTCAACCGCGTCTCCTCGAGGATCGGACGCGCGATACCGAAGTCCGCGAGCAGCACGCGGCGGCGCTTCGTCGGTCCGGTGGCCTCGGTGAGGAGGACGTTGGCCGGTTTGACGTCACGGTGCAGAAGGTTCTGGGCGTGCGCGTGATCGAGGGCGTCGGCGACCGCGGTGACGATGTGGGCGACTTCGGCGCCGGGTAGGCCACCCGGGCGAGACGACAGGAGCTCGGCGCCGTCCTGTCCCTCGACGTAGCGCATGGTGATCCACAACTGGCCGTCGGACTCGCCGCGGTCGTAGACGTCGACGACGTTGGGGTGATCGAGACCGGCCGCGAGATCGGCCTCACGGGTGAAGCGACGGCGGAACGCCTCGTCGGAGGAGAGGTTCGCCGGCAGCACCTTGAGCGCGTCGCGGCGGGGCAGGCGCGGATGCCGGGCCAGATACACCTCGCCCATCCCGCCCGCACCGAGCACCCGAATGATCCGATATCCGGCGAACTCCTGACCAACTGTCAACGCCACGCCGCAAGTGTAGTGGGAGAGTGCGACATCTCCGGCGCCCGGCGCAAGAGCGCACGCCGATCAGGGGACGCCGGGCCGATCAGTCGGTGTGCCCGGCCACCCAGTCGATGACCTCCTCGGTCACCGGACGCGTGTCGGCGTCGAACTCGTGGTGCTTTTCCACAAACGCCGCGACCATCGGGCAGACAGCGACGATCACCTTGCCCTGCGCGCGCGTATCCGCGAGCGCCTCGGCGATGAGGATCGTCGCCAGCCCGCGTCCGCCGAACTTCTCGGCCACCTCGGTGTGGAAGAAGATGCGTTCGGTCGCGCCGTCGTGTTCCCGCTCGCGATAGACGGTGACGCCGGCGATCTGCTCGTCGACGCTGATCTGGTAACGCAGCGTGTCGGGAACGTGGGAGACGTCGGCGGTGGCGCCGGTTTTGTCGAGGGGCATGGGACCGAGGGTAGGGCAGATTCCGCGGGCCGGATCGGCGTGCGTGTCGCGGGGTGAACCCGTCAGTGGTATCGCTGAACCAGCGAGCCCCGGGAACTATCGGGCGGTGGCTGCGCGGCGATATCCGCGCAGCGCCGGAACGAGGCAGACCGCGATGATCGCGACCGACCAGATCGCCACCTTGACGAAGTTGTGTGCCACGGGTCCGCCGTCGGCCAACGACCGCATCACTTCGATCGTCGGTGTCATGGGTTGGTTGGCGACGATGGGCTGTAGCCATCCCGGGTAGGCCTCGATGGGGGAGAAGCCCGAGTTGAAGAACATCAAAACGCTGGAGATCAACGACAGCAGGGGGACCAGCGGCGCGGCCGGTCCAGCGCTCACTGCCAGGGCGAGGACGAGTGTCGCGTACGCGACACCGAACATCAGGGTGACGGCGACGATGCCGACGACCGAGGCGATGCCGCCGGTGATCCGGAAGCCCGTCGCCGTCCCTATCGCGAGCAGGAGCGCGGTCACGACGACGATGCGGACCACCTCGCTACCAAGACGCGAGGTGAGGTCGGCGGCGCGATGGATCGGTAAGACGTAGAGCCTGGTGAGAAGTCCGGTACCGCGTTCGGAGTTCAGACGCACGCCGGCGGCGACCGACCCGAACATCGCACTGACGAGGATGACCAGCGGCACGGTCGAGTAGGAGCTGTCCTGCCCGGTCGCCCCGCCGATGGCGTCGCCGAGCACCACCTTGAACATGAGCAGCGTGAGCACGGGAACCACGACGAGCTGGATGAGCATGCCCTTGTCGCCGACCATCACCGACACCTGACGCCACGTCAGGGCGCCGCTCTGCGTCGCCCACGCGCGCAACGACCGCTCGGATCGAGGGACCGTGACCGGCATCTGGGTGGTCATCGGCCCGCCTTTCTGGCCCCGAGTGCACCGAGTACCACCGCGGCGGCGGCCAGGCCGACGCACCACGACACCGTCGGCATGAGTATCGCCCGGGTGGCGCTGCCGTCGCCGAGTGCACGCATCGACGCCGCGAACTGCGAGATCGGCTGATTGCGCACGAAAGGTGCGATCCACTCGGGGAACTGGCTCTCGGGGACGAATCCCGTCGACATCATGCCGAGGATGAGGATGGGCAGTGAGAGTGCCTGACTCGTCGCCTCGGGACTGTCCGACAACAACCCGATCGCGTCGGCGATCGCCGCGATCACGAGTCCGACGACGAGGGCGACGGCGAACAGTCCGATGGTGTCGAGAACAGAGCCGTGCGCACGCCATCCCATCACGAGACTTGTCGCGGTGGCGCAGACGATCGACAGCACCAACAACAGTCCGTTGGTGCCGAGACGTGCGGTCACCGGAATCCATGAGCGCATGGGGAGGGTGCGGAACCGGGTGTGCACGCCCTTCGTCGCATCGTTCGCGGCGCGCATCGCGGCGGCGGACGCGACGAATCCCACCGACTGCAGCGCGATGATCGGCATCAGGAACTGTGCGTAGTCCATCCCGGGATCGGCGTTCATGATGGAGCGAAGGGGCAGATAGAAGCACACCGCGAGCAGGACGGGCGCGACGAACGCGAAGATGAACTCGCCGTTGCCGACGATACCGGCGACGCCGCGCCCGACGAGTACCCAGAGTTGCGTCAGGGCGCGAGGATGCGGCTCGGTACCCGACTGGGGGTCGGTATCGATCGCGGTGAGTCCCGTCGGCACCGCCTCGGTCATGCGCTGGCGCTTCCGTCGGAATGGTGTACGGCGTCGGCGTCGGCTGGGTCGTCGGCCGGGGCGTCGGGACCGGTGAGCGCCAGGAATGCCTCATCGAGGCTTGGGAGACGTAAAGTGATGTCGGACAACCGGATTCCCGCGAGCGTGGTGCGACGAACGATCTCGGCCAAGGTGTCGGCGCCCTCTGGAGCCGGCACCGACACGGCAACCGCCTCGACGTCGCGACCGGTCGTGTCGTCCGTGGGTGTGTCTGCGCGTGTGGCACCGAGGTCGCCGAGGCAGGCGCGTAGCGCTTCGAGTTCCTCCGGTGCGGTGGGAGTCACCTGATAACGCGATGCGCCGGTCGCCGCCTTGAGTTCTGACGCGGTTCCCGAGGCGATCACCCGTCCCTTGTCGATCACCACGATGTGGTCGGAGAGGAAGTCGGCCTCCTCGAGGTACTGGGTGGTCAACAAGATGGTGACGCCCTGATCGCGAAGCGCGGCGACGAGTCGCCAGACGTCCTGTCGGCTGCGCGGATCGAGACCCGTGGTCGGTTCGTCGAGAAACACCACCTCGGGCCTGGTGACCAGGCCACATGCGATGTCGATTCGACGCCGCATGCCACCCGAATACTTTCCGACGCGACGTTCGGCGGCGTCGGTGAGACCGAAGTCGACGAGCAGTTCGTCGGCACGATCGCGCGCCGCCCGCTTGGTCAGCCCCATCAGCCTGCCGAACAGGACCAGGTTGGCCCGGCCGCTGAGCGATTCGTCGAGCGCAGCGAACTGGCCGGTCAGCATGATGGACCGTCTGACCGCCGCGGCGTCGGCCACGACGTCGTGACCGGCGACGGTGGCCGACCCGTCATCTGGCTTGAGCAATGTGCACAGCATGTTGACCGTCGTGGTCTTTCCCGCACCGTTGGGCCCCAGGAGTGCGAGGATCGAGCCCTTGTCGACGCTGAACGTGACATCGTCGACGGCGATGTGCTCTCCGAAGCGTTTGTGCAGGCCATTCGCGGCGATTGCGATCTCGGAGGCGGCGCGGTGCCGAGCACGCGAGGTCGGGGCAACCGGTCGGCGGAACGGGTGTGCCATCCGGCACTCCTCTCCCCTGATGACTCGTCTGGACCGGTGGCGTGACCTGCAACCACACGGCGCGACCTGATCGACACTCGAGGCGACTTGTCCACTACGGACTGCCGGATCGACCAAAATGATCCGGTTACCGCATTGAGCGCAGAGTACATCCGGACCGTCGACACGATCCACTATTGCGCAAATCGATTCCTGGATGCGAGAAAAAGTATCCCGTTCGAGGGACATCTGTAACGACCTGGTGCGGATGCGCGATGAACGTCGAGGGTGGCGATTTTGTCAGCGTATCCGGCCCCGGTAATCATTTCTGAAGTACTACCTTTGATTGAATTATCGAGCGTTTGGTTCCGCGCAATTGGGCCCTTGAGTGAGACTGGGTCCGGTAATAGGATCGGTTCGAGGCCGGGCTGGCCATGGCCAGTCGACGCAGTCAGTTGGAATCGCGCCGAGTCGCCGACGACCCGGGAGTGAGGATATGCGCCAACAGCACCAGGTGGTCGATCGTGGTGATGTGGACACCAGTGGTTCGCCGATCGAGCTGACGGCCGCCCAGCGTGGCATGTGGTTCGCGGAAAGTCTTTCTGCCGACTACTCGGTCACCGTCGCGCAGTACGTCGACGTCCGCGATGGCGAGCGGCCCCTCGATGACGAGCTGCTTCGCCGGGTGATCCTGGAGGTCGGCCGCGAAACCGAGATGGCGTTCACGAGGATCGTCGAGACCGACGGTGTCCCCATGCAGGTTGTTGACCAATCGATCGACAACGATGTCGAGTTTGTCGATTTTCGAGACGAAACGAATCCAGTTGCTTCGGCTCGCGAATGGATGAATTCCGATTACCGCGTCGGCATGGATCTGCTGTCGGATCGGCTTGTGGTATCCGCACTGCTTCGGGTCGCTGACGATCGCATTTTCTGGTACGTCCGTGCGCATCACATAGCGCTCGACGGATATGCCGCGCTCACCATCGTTTACGAGATCCTGAATCGTTACAACGCGGCGGTCACCGGCGTCGAATATGTCCCGAAACCAGGGGCGAAGCTCGACGAACTGGTCGCCGACGACCAGAAGTATCTGACCAGCACCCGTCGGGCGGCCGACCGCGAATACTGGGCAGCCCGCGTCCACGATCTCCCTGAGCGCGTGACTCTCGCCCAACAACCGGCCGCGGTACCGCTGTCGCCCTGCAATGCGGTCGCCGCGGCCGAGATCGACGCCGCGCGCCAGCAGACCATCGGTCGGCTCGCCGCGTCTCTCAACAGTTCGGCAGCAGTGCTCCTGAGCGCGGGATTCTCGGCATTCCTGGCCCGGATGGCCGGCACCGACGACGTGGTGCTCAGCTTGCCGGTGACCGGACGTGCCACGGCGCGGATCAAGCGCGCGGCGGGCATGCTCTCGAACATGCTGCCGGTGCGATTCCGTGACGTGACCCGATTGTCGATGCGCGGTCTCGTGGAACAGGCGCAACTCGAGTTCACCGGTGTACTTCGGCATCAGCGCTACCGATTCGAGGACATCCGCATCGATGCGGGCCTGCAGGACGCCAACACCGCGTCGTTCGGGCCGATCGTGAACATGATGTTCTTCGACAAGCCCATCGAGTTGGCCGGCGCGACCGTCGACTATCACATCCTGTCCTCGGGAATCCTCGAAGATCTGCGGCTCAACCTCTATCAGGCGAGCCCCGGCGCTCGGATCGGCGTCGACCTGCACGGCAACCCGAACCTCTACGACGAGGCCGACCTGAGCCGGCACCTCGAGCGCTTCCTCGCGTTCCTCGACCGGGTCTTCGCGCAGTTGGACACGCCGATCGGTGACATCGATCTGCTGCTGCCCGGTGAGCGTGCGGATCTGCTCGGGCTCGGCGTGGGTCCGCTGCGGCCACTCCCGATGCCGTCGGCTCATCTGCTCGATGGTTTCGGGGCCGCGGTCAGCGAGACTCCGACGGCCATAGCCGTCGAGTTCGGTGATCGCCGGTGGACCTATCGGGAGTTCGACGAGTTGCGCTGGCGCATGGCGGCGACCTTGCGTTCGGCGGGGGTCGGCGAAGGCGATCGTGTCGTCGTCACCCTCGACCGTGGTCCCGCCCAGGTGGTCGCGATCTACGCGGTGCTCACGCTCGGTGCGGCGTACGTACCCGTCGACCCCGCGCAACCCGATCAACGCCGGATGCTGATCGCGGAGACCGTCGACGCACGAGTGGTGATCGACGACGAATACCTCATCGCCACAGCTTTCGATCCCGACGACGTCGCGTCGGGCCCCGACGGGCACGGGGAGTCGACCAGAACGACGGCCGGCGGCGGTTCGGCAGCCGCATACGTCATCTTCACCTCCGGTTCGACCGGCGTGCCCAAGGGTGTTCAGGTCGGTCACGAGGCCGTGCTGAACCGGCTCGCGTGGATGCAGGACAACTACGGCCTCGCGACCGACGATGTGGTGCTCTACAAGACGCCGTTCACCTTCGACGTCTCGGTGTGGGAACTGCTCTGGGCGCTCGGGCAGGGCGCGCGACTGGTGATAGCCGAGCCCGGGGGCCATCGTGATCCGGCATATCTGCGCGAGCTGATCATCTCGCGCGGGATCAGCGTGTTGCACTTTGTTCCGTCGATGCTCGACGTGTACACCGAGGTGCTGGCGAACGAGGGCCACACGACGCTCCTGCCCTCGGCGGTGCGGTACGTGTTCACCTCGGGGGAGGCACTCCCGCGACATCTCGCCGAGAGGGTGATCGAGGGTTCCGAGGCCGATCTGGTCAATCTCTACGGCCCTACCGAGGCCGCGGTGGACGTCACCGAGTACCCGGTCGGCAACGACGACGGCCCGGTCCCGATCGGCGGCCCCGTTGCCAACACCAGGGTCCACGTACTCGACGGTGCATTGGCCCCGGCGCCGGTCGGGGTGGCAGGTGAGCTCTATCTCGCCGGTATCCAGCTCGCGGACGGCTACGTGGGGCGTCGCGGGTTGACCTCCGAGCGGTTCGTCGCCGATCCGTCGGGTCCGGCGGGCACACGGATGTACCGCACGGGCGATCTGGTCAGATGGACGCAGGACGGCACCCTGCACTATCTGGGGCGCACAGACTTCCAGGTCAAGATCCGCGGACAACGCGTCGAACCGGGCGAGATCGAAGCCGTGCTCGATGCCATGCCGGGTGTCGAGGCGAGCGCGGTGGTGCCGCGTACCGATCTCGCGGCCGGACCCGTGCTCGTCGCCTACCTTCGATCCGGCAGCACGGAGGTCGCCGATGCCGCGGAGGTCACCGAGAGTGCGGCACTGGCGTGGTGCCGGCAGCATCTGCCCTCACACATGGTGCCGGTTGCGGCGATGCGGCTCGAGCAGTTCCCGTTGAATTCGTCGGGCAAACTCGACCGCAAGCGTTTGCCGACCCCGGAACCCAACCGCTCGGTCGAGTACGTCGCGCCGCGAACGCCGATCGAACTCGCACTCACCTCGTTGCTCACCGAGTTGCTCGGCGTTGAGCGGATCGGCTTGCGCGACAACATCTTCGCGTTGGGTGGCGATTCGCTGCTTGCGGCACGTCTCGTGTCGCGGGCACGTAGCGACCGAGATCTCCGGGTCGATCTGACCACGGTCTTCTCGGCTGTCGATGTCGGCGGGATCGCCGAGCGGACCGAGTTCGGGGACGCGCCGGAGCGGGTCGAGCTGCGTCGAGTCGAGCGGCAGGGCGTCATCCCGCTGTCACACGCACAGACACGACTGTGGTTCGTCAACCGGATGGACTCCGGCGCCGCCACCTACAACATGCCCGGTGCCGTCCGACTCGGTCACGAGGTGGATGTCGACGCATTGCACGCGTCGATCGAATCACTGGTGGAACGTCATGAGACGCTGCGAACCCGATTCGGATCGCACCTCGGCGAGCCCGTGCAGGAGATTCTGACGACCCGCGAGGCGATGGAGTTCCTCGACACCGAGGTGTTCGACGCCGTCGATCGTCTCGACGAGCTGATCGCCGCCGAGGCGGCACGTGGGTTCGATCTCGTGCACGAGATCCCCTTCCGGATCCGCATTCTGCGTGATCGTGACGGATACGTCGTCGTCACCGTTCTGCACCACATCGCGGGTGACGGCTTCTCGCTGCAGCCGTTGATCCGCGACCTCATGGTCGGCTACACGAGCCTGCGCGACGGCAAGGGCCCCGGACTCGATCCGCTGGAGGTGCAGTACGCCGATTTCGCGATCTGGCAGCGCGCACTGCTCGGCGAGCTGGAGTCGCCCACACCGCGCGCGGCCGAGGGATTGGCGTTCTGGCGTGCCGAACTCGCCGACATGCCCGACCTGCTGATGCTTCCCACCGATCGGCCCCGGCCGCATGTGGCCACCGGAGCGGGCGGCTACGTCGACGCCGATCTCGACGCCGACATCGCGATGAGCATCCGGGGTCTTGCGCGAGACCACGGCGTCACGCCGTTCACCGTGGTGCACACGGCGCTGGCGATCCTGCTGTCGCGGTGGGGGGAGGTCGACGAGGTGTCGATCGGCACTGCCGTGGCGGGCCGAGACGAACCGGCCACCGCGCAGCTGGTCGGGATGTTCGTCAACACGGTGGTGTTGCGCACGGCGGTGTCGCCGACAGACACGGTGGCCGATCTGCTGGGCCGCGCCCACGGGACCCGAACCCGCGCCGTGCGGCACGCCGACATACCGTTCGAATGGATCGTCGACGCCCTCAGCCCGGAGCGTTCCGCCTCGCACACCCCGCTGTTCCAGGTCGCGCTGACGATGCATCCGGGGCACGCGAGCACCCTGCACCATTTCGACGAGTCGGCACGACTCCTCGACGCGCGAGTGCCTTCGGCGAAGTTCGACCTGTCGATCACGGTGACCGATCAGGCCGACGCGGGGGGCTATCACCTCGAATTCTCCTACGCGACCGATATTTTCGAGCACCGCACCGCCGAACGTGTTGCCGCGCAACTGGAGTTGGTGCTACGCGCCATGGTGCAGGCGCCGGTCCGCACCGTCGGCACCATCGACATCGTCGCCGACGAGGATCGTGGCGAACTGATCTCCGGGGGCGAGGGGTTCGCCGCACCTGCGCTGCTACGTGACCTCTTCGGTGCGGGTGCACAAGTGGCCGACCCCCACTCTCTTGCCATCGCCGGGTCCTCGGAGATCACGTGGTCGATGCTCTCGGCCCGATCCAACCAACTGGCGCGTGAACTCGTGTCGACCGGTGTCGGTCCCGGTGACATCGTCGCGATCTGCATTCCGCGCTCACATCAGTCGGTGATCTCGATGCTCGCGGTCGCCGCATCGGGTGCGGCATTTGTCAGCATCGACCCGACCTTGCCCGCCGCGCGTATCGCCGAGATGCTCGCCGACAGTGGAGCAACGGTCGGGTTGAGCGTCACCGATCACGCTTCGCGCCTCCTGGACAGCGCGACATGGCTGGTGATCGGTCACGAGGACACGGAATTCCGGCTGGCAGGCCACAGCGGTGCGCCGCTGCGGCCCGAGGAACTCGTGCGTACACCGCGACTCGACGACCTGGCGTACCTGATCTACACGTCCGGCTCGACGGGGCGGCCCAAGGCGGCTGCGCTGAGTCACCGAGGACTGTCGAACGTCGTCGCCAACCAGCGATCGATTCTGCAGCTGACCGAGGAGTCGCGTGTATTGCACGTGGCGTCACCGAGTTTCGACGCATCGATCTTCGAGATCGTGATGGCGCTCGGTCAGGGCGCGCGACTGGTGATCAGTCCCGCCGGGGTGTTCGGGGGCGACGAGCTGGCCTCCCTGATCCGGGATCAAGGAGTGACCCACGCGGTGATGACCCCGTCGGCACTGGGCACCATCGAGCCGGCGGCCGTGCCGAAGCTGCGGCGGGTCATCAGTGTCGGGGAGGCGTGCCCGCCGGACCTGATGCGACGCTGGGCGCGGGCCGGACGACGGTTCCACAACCTCTACGGGCCCACGGAGGCCAGCATCTGGGCGACCGCGGCCGGCCCGATGACCGAGCACGACGAGGTCTCGATCGGTGGCTCCATCCCCGGTGTCGGTGCCGTGGTACTCGACCGTGCGCTGCGGCCGGTACCCACCGGCGTCCCGGGCGAGCTGTATCTGCGTGGCGTGCAACTCGCCCGTGGATACCATCGCCGCAGCGACCTGACAGCATTGCGATTCGTCGCCGACCCGCATGCACCCGGTGAGCGGATGTATCGCACCGGTGATCGCGTGATCCGCACCGTCCGTGGCGATCTGCGCTACCTCGGACGTACCGATTTCCAGCTCAAGATCCGGGGTCTGCGTATCGAACCGGGCGAGGTCGAGGCCGCGATCGTCGATCACCCGCTCGTCGCCGACGCGGTATGCCTCGGCGTGCGCGCACCCAACGGCGACGACGTGTTGGTGGCCTACGCGACTCTGGCCGAGGGAGCGAGCGCTGATCCCGCACACGTCCTCGAGCATGCGGCCACCCGGCTGGCGGGCTACATGGTGCCCCACACACTGGTCGTGGTCGACGAGTTCCGGCTCACCACCTCGGGGAAGATCGACCGAAAGTCATTGCCCGCGGTGGATTTCGGTACCGCAGCGCCGTACCGGCAACCGGGGTCCCAACTGGAGATGGTGGTCGCAGGCGTCTTCGGTCAGGTCCTCGGACTCGAACGCGTGTCCGCCGATGCCGACTTCTTCCACCTCGGCGGCAGTTCGCTCTCGGCGACCAAGGTCACCGCTCGTCTGGCAGCACTGTTGGACCGCGAGGTTCCGGTGAAGCTGCTCTTCGAGCGTCCGACGGTGTCCGCACTCGCCGCGGCGTTGACGTCGGGACCCACCGGCCACGGGGTGCCGGCGCTCCACGCGCGCAGCCGCACCGAACTGGTGCACGTGTCCGGCATGCAACGCGGACTCTGGCTGATCAACAGAGCCGAACCCGAATCCGCGGCATACAACGTCGCGATGGCGCTGCGGCTGTCCGGTGACCTCGACGTTCCCGCACTTACCCGCGCCACGATCGACCTGGGCCGACGTCACGAGGCGCTACGCACGGTCTACCCGATGATCAACGGTGAACCGGTGCAGGTGATCATGCCCGCCGACGCGCTCGACAGCGAGGTGACGCTCGAGGTCCGCGACTCGGACGGGTCGCGCAGCAGTGAGATCGCCCAGATCACCGGCGCGGCCTTCGACATCAGCGTGCGCCCCCCGGTTCGCGTGGTGCTGTTGCGGGTGTCGGCCGACGAGCACGTCCTGGTCTTCGTGGTCCACCACATCAGCGCCGACGGTGCGTCGATGATGCCGCTTGCACGCGACCTCATGGCGGCCTACGCCGCCCGGCACGGTGGAGCCGAGCCGGCCTGGAAGCCCCTGCAGGTGCAGTACGCCGACTTCAGCATGTGGCTCTCCGAACGACTCGCCATGGTCGACGACGGGGTGTCCGAACAGGAACGCCAACTGAACTACTGGGAACAACGGCTGTCGGGCCTGCCGGAGATCCTCGAGCTCCCGGCGAGCAAGCCGCGCCCGAAGATCCCCGACTTCGACGGCGCCGCAGTCGATTTCGAGATCCCTTCGGACGTGGTCGGCAAGCTCGACGAGATCTCCCGTAAGCACCACACGACCCAGTTCATGGTCACGCACGCGGTCTTCGCGGTGTTGCTCGCACGATTGTCGGGTCGCGACGACATCGTCATCGGCACCCCGTTCGCCGGTCGTGGTGAGCCGCTGGTCGAGGACGTCGTCGGGATGTTCGTGAACACCCTTGCGCTTCGTACCCGGGTGGACGGGGCCGAATCGTTTCTCGAGTTGCTCGATCGCGTCCGGGGTGACGATCTCGCCGACATGTCGCACGCTGCAATCCCTTTCGATGAGGTCGTCGCGCGGCTCATGTCCCGGCCGCCCACCGCACACAACCCGGTCTTCCAGGTGATGCTCGCGTACCAGAACGTCGAGTTCCCCGTCCTGCGACTCGACGGGCTCACCGTGGAACCCGTTCCCGAAGAACTGACGTCGGCAAAAGTCGACCTGGCGCTGACACTTTTCCCCGGTGATCCGGAGCGCGAGGCCAGGGGCGGTGCGCTGCGTGCGCAATTCGTCTACGCGACGGCTCTTTTCGATGAGGAGACGGTGAGCCGGATGGCGGCTCGGTACGTCCGGCTGCTCGCTGAACTCGTCGACGACCCGGAGCGGGCCGTGGGTGACGCCGCCATGGCCATCGACGCCGACCATGCCCACGATCGCACCGATCACGACGAGCAGATTTCGTTGTTCGACCTCATCGCCGCGGCCGCGACCTGTGATCCGGGCGCGTCGATCCTGCCCGATATGTGTGGGGTGAGTTTCGGTGATCTGAGCGCCCACGCCTCGGCGTTGAGTGCTGTTGTTCCCGACGGTGATTCGGCGCTGACGATGGCTCTCATGACGTTGGTTCCCGGACTCGCCACCGCGAGCCCGGACGAGTTGGACGACGTCCTGGGCTCACTGCACATCCGTGCGCGCGCGGCCGTCGCGCGCGACAACTCCACCCCTGCAGATCCCATCTAGCCGGAAGGTCTTCAGACAGCCGTGACGGGAATCGACGCGAACGCAAAGGAAACCTGCTCGGGGTGGGGTCACCGTCCCGGCACTCGTGATCTGATCGCGGTGACGGCACGGACCGCACCGGAGGTCCTCGCGCTGTCATCGTCGACGGTGAGCCTGACGTTCGGTGAGCTCGAGGCGCGCGTTGCGCCCATGGCGACCGTGTTCGCCGGACGCGGAATCCACGGAGATGCCGCTGTCGCCGCCACGATCGCTCCGTTGGTCACCACGCCCGGTGCCGACCCGGCGGCGTCGGCTGCTCTCACGCAGGAACGCCTGCGGGGTGTGCGTACCGCGGCCGTCGACACACTTGGCGGTGACGACTGGCAGTCGCTACCCGGTCTGTTCCGACTTGCGGTGCGGCGCTTCGGCGCTCGGCTCGCGGTCACCGACACTGCGGGCGCCGGGCTGACCTATCGTGAGCTCGACGAGCGCTCCGACGCGGTCGCTCGCGGTCTGCTCGCATCCGGTGTGGCGCAGGGGTCGGTGGTCGGTCTCGCCACGTCTCGCAGCGTCGACATCATGGTGGCGATCCTCGGCATACTGAAGGTCGGTGCCACCTACCTTCCGCTCGACACCTCACATCCGGGCGATCGGCTGCAGATGATCGTCGACGACGCGGCCCCGGTCGTGGTCATCGCGGATCCCGGCGGCCACGCGACTCTCGACGCCCTCGGAGTCGGCCGCACCACGACCGCCGACCTCGGCGAGCGCGGGCACGATGGGTCACCGGCGTTGCCTGCTGCGCTCGACCCGCGTCTGGGGGCCTACACCATCTTCACCTCCGGCTCCACCGGCCGCCCCAAGGGAGTCGTCGTCGAACACCGGTCGGTGGTGGCGTTACTGGCTGCCGCGCAACAGCATTACGGCTTCACCGAATACGACGTCTGGACCATGTTCCACTCGTATGCCTTCGATGTCTCGGTGTTCGAGATGTGGGGCCCCCTGTTGTTCGGCGGACGACTGCTCGTCGTGGACTACCTGACGACGCGCAGCCCGGTGGAGTTCGCTGCGCTGCTCGCCGAGCAGTCGGTGACGGTGGTGTCGCAGACGCCGTCGGCGTTCTACCAGCTCGCCGCAGCCGTGCGGCCGCGTGGCGAGGCCACCGTGGCATCCGATGAGATGCCGTCGTCGGTCCGGTACATGGTGTTCGCCGGCGAGGCGCTCGACTTTGCACAGGTGACGCGGTGGTATTCCGATCGGATGGCCGGCCGGGGAGGGCCCGGTCCATTGCTGGTCAACATGTACGGCATCACCGAGACGACGGTGCACTCGACCTTCCGTGCGCTTGATCCCGAATTCGTGTCGACTGCAAAGGGTTCCGACGTCGGCGATGGTCTGCCGGGACTCACGGTCCGCGTACTCGACGACCGGCTGCGGCCGGTGCCCGACGGAATGCCCGGCGAGATCTACGTCAGCGGAACCCAGGTGACGCGAGGGTATCTCGGCCGCCCCGAACTGACCGGTGTGCGCTTCGTCGCCGATCCGTTCGCCGGCGCCGGCCAACGGATGTATCGCAGTGGCGACGTCGCGATCCGACACGGCGACACCCTCGAGTACCTCGGACGATCGGATGCACAGATCAAGCTGCGTGGCTTCCGCATCGAACTCGGCGAGGTCGAGGCGGCCTTGCTGTCCACGCCGGGGGTGGACGCCGTCGCGGTCGCGGTCATGGCGCGCGACAACGGAATCGAACAACTCGTCGGCTACGCCGTGCTCGCCGGCAATGCCGAAAGTGCAGACAAGGCAACCAAGGCCGACGTGTCGCCGACACTGATCAGGTCCAATGCCGCGGCGTTGCTGCCCGAATACATGGTCCCGGACGTGGTGATGCTCCTCGATGAACTGCCGCTCACGGTGAACGGCAAACTCGACCGCCGCGCGCTCCCCGAACCCGAGATCGTCGCCGACGCCGCGTACGTGGCCCCGGGCACCGAGACCGAGAAGATGCTCGCCGAGATCGTTGCGGACGTGCTCGATCTCGAACGGGTCGGCGTGGCCGACTCGCTGTTCGACCTCGGTGGCAACTCACTCGCCGCCGCGCGCATCGTCGGGCGCGCGGGCGAGGCGCTGGGGGTGGGCCTCTCGGTGCGCGATGTGTTCGACGCACCGACGGTTCGCGGGCTGGCCGAGTTGTCGGCCCAGCGTGCCGCGGGTCTGCCCGAGGTGGTTGCCCTGCCACGACCCGCACGAATTCCGTTGTCGTTCGCGCAGAGTCGCATGTGGTTCATCAATCAGTTCGATACGTCGTTGCCGACGTACAACATCCCGGCACTGCTGCGGTTGGCCGGTGACCTCGACGTGCGCGCCCTGCGCTGCGCGCTGACCGATGTGATCGAGCGCCAGCAAGTGCTGCGGACCACGTTCCCCGCCGTCGACGACGAGCCCGTCCAGGTGATCGGCGGGGTCGACGAGATCGACGAGCGACTCGAGTGGCTCGAGGTCGACTCGTGGTCGCAACTGCAGAAGGTTGCGGTGTCGGGCTTCGATGTGACCACCGGCTGGCCGGTCCGTGCCGCGCTCTTGGCGGAGTCGCCGGGACGCTGGGTGTTCGCGTTGGTGATGCACCACATCGCGTCCGACGGTGAGTCGCTGCGCCCGCTCGTCACCGATCTCATCACGGCCTACCTGGCCAGAACTGCCGGGGTCGCGCCGGAATTCGAGCCGCTGGAGATCCAGTTCGCCGATTACGCCATCTGGCAGCACGAGGTCCTCGGCTCCGCCGACGACGCGGATTCGATCATCGGTCGTCAGCTCGGCTACTGGATCCGGCAACTGCGTGGATTGCCGGACGTGCTGGACCTGCCCACCGACCGCCCTCGCCCGGCGGTGGCATCGATGCGCGGCGCGCGTACGTCCTTCACCGTCCCGGCGGCGGTGACCGACGGCGTGGCCGAGCTGGCACGTGATTCCGGCGTCACACCGTTCATGGTCGTACACGCGGCGCTGAGCGCATTGCTGGCCCGACTTTCGGGGACCGACGACATCGCAATCGCGACGCCGATCGCCGGCCGCGGGCAACGTGTCCTCGATCCGCTCGTCGGCATGTTCGTCAACACCCTCGTGTTGCGTGTGGGAGTCGATCCGGCACTGACGTTCGCGCAGTTGCTCGACCGTGTGCGCGGAGTCGATCTGGAAGGGTTCGCGCACGCCGACCTGCCGTTCGAGTCGGTCGTGGAGGCACTCGATCCGCCACGGTCGGAATCGTTTGCGCCGCTCAGTCAGGTCATGCTCACCTTCGACCAGTCCGCGATGCCCGAACTCGCCGCGCGAGGTGTTGCCGCCGCACGACTGCCGGGCCTCGACGTGGAGCCAATCGATGTCGACGACATTTCCGCCAAGGTCGATCTGACGTTCGCGCTGCGAGACACCGGCGACGGCTGGTCCGGCGAACTCGTCTACGCCACAGACATTTTCGACGCCGAGACGGCTGAGTCGATCGCCCGCAGGTTCACTCGTCTGCTGACCGAGACCACCGAACAACCGGCACTGCCGGTCGGCCGCTCCCGGTTGCTCGATGATCGCGAGTACGACGAACTGTCATCGGTGTCCGGCGGCACCGGCGCGACACCACAGTTGTTGGCGGATGTTCTCGTCGACGTGGCGAGGCGTCATCCCGACGATGTCGCGGTCACCGACGCGTCAGGTGACGTGGCGACCTACGCCGAGCTCGACGCCCGTTCGGATGAGTGTGCACGTTGGCTGATCGCCCACGGCGTCGGCACCGAAACGCTCGTGGCACTTGCGATTCGGCGGTCGGTCGACCTGCTCACCGCCTTGTGGGCGGTAACCAAGGTCGGTGCCGGCTACGTACCGATCGATCCCGACTATCCGGCGGACCGCATCACCTACATGCTCACGGACTCGGGTGTGGCCCTCGGTCTGACGACGCCGACAGTGCGCGACACGCTGCCCTCGTCGGTCGCGTGGTCGCTCATGTGCGACGTCGTCGGCGACCGGCGGGACCCGGCCGTCGGTTCGGCGGCCGGTCACCTACGGCCGGACGAGCTGGTGCGCCCTCGCCATCTCGACGCGCTCGCCTACGTGATCTACACGTCCGGGTCGACGGGGCGGCCCAAGGGGGTGGCGATCACCTACCGGGGTATCGGCAACTATTCGGCGGACCTGGCCCGCTATCGGGCAGACGGCGGTTCGGTGGTGATGGGATATTCGTCCCCGAGCTTCGACGCCTCGATCCTCGAGTGGCTGATCGCGTCGACGGGGGGAGCGATGCTCGCCTACCGGCCCGAAGGTGCGATCGGCGGAGAACTGCTCGAAGAGTTCATCCGCGAGGCCGGGGTCACGCATGCGTTCATGACGCCGACGGTGGCGGCGACGATCGATCCCGGAATGGTCCCCGGACTGCAACTCCTCGCATCCGGAGGTGAGGCGTTGTCGCAGCGACTCGTCGACGACTGGGCCGACAAGGTCGCGTTCTTCAACGCCTACGGTCCCACCGAGACATCGGTTGCGGTGGCGAACAGCAAACGCCGCGGGGGTGTTCCGGTGCGCATCGGGGGGCCGATCGGCGGTGTGGAGTTGTTCGTCCTCGACGACACGCTGCAGCCGGTTCCGGTGAACGTACCCGGTGAGCTCTATGTCCGTGGCGTGGCGCTGGCCCGCGGGTACCTCGGCCGGGCCGACCTGACGGCCGCCCGCTACGTCGCGGACCCCTTCGGCAACACCGGTGATCGGCTCTACCGCACGGGCGATGTGGTGCGGTGGCGCCGTTCCGAGTACGGCGATCTCGAACTCGAGTATTCCGGCCGCAGCGATGACCAGGTGAAACTCCGCGGTCTGCGGATCGAGCTCGGCGAGGTCGAGGCAGGGCTCTCGTCGCACCCGGACGTGTCGGCCGCGGTCGTGATCGGTGTGGGTGGCTCGGTGGCCACCGCACTCGCCGGCTATGTGGTGGCACCCTCGGGACTCGATGTGTCCGCGGTGCGTGAGCACCTCGAACAGCGATTGCCCGCCCATATGGTGCCCGCGCACATCATCGTCCTCGATGCGCTTCCGCTGACGCCCGTCGGGAAACTCGACAAGCGCGCGCTGCCGGCCCCCGAGACGCCCGACGGAGACGACTACGTCGCACCGGCGTCGACCGCGGAACGTCGGTTGGCGGCGGTGGTGGCCGGAATCCTGGGAATCGAACGGGTCGGTGTCACGGACTCGTTCTTTGCGCTCGGCGGGGATTCGATCATGTCGATCAGGCTCGCCTCGGCGGCGCGGGATGCCGGGCTGGCGCTCACCCCACGGGACATCTTCGAACACAAGACGATTCGAGCGATGGCCCGCGCAGGTGGCGATGGGCGGGCGGCCGTGGCGCTCCTGGCCGAACCGGACGGCGGCGGCGCGGGTGAGGTGCCGCTGAGCCCGGTGGTGCAGTGGCTGCTCGAGATGGCGGGGGAGCCCGAGCGGCTCAGCGACTTCTCGCAGTCGGTGGTCATGGTGGCTCCCGACGATCTGGATCCGACGATGCTCGCGTCGG
The DNA here is from genome assembly GCF_049847065.1 of Gordonia sp. DT219. NCBI lineage: Bacteria > Bacillati > Actinomycetota > Actinomycetes > Mycobacteriales > Gordoniaceae > Gordonia > Gordonia sp. DT219. The sequence goes on from NZ_JBNCNR010000023.1 coordinate 31,449, forward strand.
TCCTCGACGCCGTCGTCGCGGCGCACCCGATGCTCGCATTGCGGCTCCGGCACTCCGACGACGGGTGGGGTCTGCTCGCGGGAGTGCCCGAGTCGCGAGCGGCAACGCACGCCGTGCATGCCGACACCGGTACCGGCTCAGCAGAGTTCGACGAGCTGATCCGCGCCGAACATGCGGCGGCGCTGGGTCGCCTCGACCCACTCGCCGGCCGCGTGGTCGCCGCCGTCCTCGTGTCCGGAAATGATGGCGCGCGCGTCATCCTCGCAATCCATCACCTCTCCGTCGACGCCGTGTCGTGGCCGATCATCATCGAGGACGTCATCACAGCGTGGGGCGCACTGAGTTCGGGGACTCCGAGCGCGTTGCGACCCGAGGTCACCTCGGCACGAGCCTGGCAGCATGCGCTCGCCACCACGGTGCAGGCCGACGGCGAGGTCGACTACTGGCTCGCGCGGGTCGGGCACCGCACGCCCGGCTTCGACGACGCGGCCGCCCTCGGTCGGACGGCACCCGAACCGGTGACCGTCGAACTCGATCCGGAACTCACCGAGGCTGTCCTCGGAGATCTGCCGAAAGCGTTCGGCGCCGCCACAGCTGACGTGCTGAGCGCCGCGCTGGCGCGTGCGGTCCGCGCATTTCAGGATGGTCGCGGGCGGCCGGTGCAGGGTCCGGTGGCGATGGTGACCGAGGGGCACGGACGATACGAAGACGTCCTTCTCGACGGCGCGGAACCACGCCGGGCCGATCTGTCGCGCACGGTGGGGTGGTTCACGACCATCGCGCCGCTCGTCATCGACCCGGGCGAGGACGCGATTCACGCCGTCAAGGCCGCAAAAGAGGAACGGCTGAGTCGTCGTGCCAGCGGCCTCGGGTTCGGGCTCCTGCGAGGTGATGCACGAACTCCGTTGTGGCACTGCGCGCTTCCGGCCATCGCCATCAACTATCTCGGCGCGGTCGGTCAGGGTGCCGCGCAGGACGACGACACCGTGATCCCCTTCGCGGTCGACATCACTGCGCCCGCACTGGCGTCGACAGTGTCCGGACTGATGCCCGCGACGAACGCGCTCACCGCCAATATCACGGTCCGCCCGGATGAACGTGGACGTGCACTGTCGGCGGAGTTCCTGTACGCGCAGGACGTGTTGACCATGCCCGACGTCGCCGACCTTGCCGCGGCATGGCTGCGTGAGCTCGAGGCGCTGCGCACCGAGCTGGACGCCATCGGCGATCCCGGACCGTCCCCGTCGGATCTACCCGGAACCGGTATCACCCAGGCGGATATCGACGCGCTGACGGCGGCGTATCCCGGCTCCGCGCTCTGGCCGCTGACGCCGTTGCAGCACGGCTTCGTCGTGCAGTCGGCGCTGGCCGGCGCCGGTGCCGGTGCCGACAACGCCGTGGATGTCTATGTGGGGCAGACGGTTCTGCGTCTTGGGGCGCCCGTCGACGAGAATCGCCTGCGGCGCGCCGTCGGCGGGTTGTTCACCCGGCATCCCGCCTTGCGGACGAGCTATCTGCAGACCGCGGGCGGCGCGGTGGTCGCTGTCGTGAATCCGTCCGTCGAGGTGCCATGGCGCATCATCGAGCTCGGCGAGGCCGACGAGGTGGGGCGGCACGCGGCGGTCGACGACGTGGTCGCCGCCGAGCGGGTCACGCCGTTCGACCTCGCGGCACCCCCGTTGCTACGGGTCGTGGTGATCCGGGACGCGGGCGGCGTGACCGTGGTCATCACCAACCATCACATCCTGTTCGACGGCTGGTCGGGGCCGCTCGTTCTCGCGGATCTGCTGGCGCTGTACGTCACCGGAGCGACCTACACCGGGGGACAGCACGCCCCGACAGACGATTTCGGCGACTTTGCGCGGAGCGTCGCCGGCGCCGACCACGCGGCCGGATTGGCTGCCTGGCGTGAGGTGCTCGCGGCGGTCGACGGACCGACACTCGTTGCACCGGGCGCGACGGCCACCACCGACGCACTGCCGCGCAACCGCGCGGTGCCCGTCGACCCACGGCTCGTCGCAGCCCTCGAATCCGTGGCACGAGAACAGGGTTCGACACTGGCGACGGTTCTCCAGTTCGCGTGGGCGGTGTTGTTGTCCCGGGTGACGGGTCAACGCGTCGTCACCTTCGGCGAGACCGTTTCGGGACGACCCGCGGACCTCGACGGTGTCGAGTCGATGGTGGGGCTTTTCATCAATACGTTGCCTGCGGTCGTCGACGTCGATCCGTCGATGCCGATCGCCGACGTACTTGCCGCACTAGGGGAGTCCAAGGTCGCGGTGCTCGACCACCAGCATCACGGGCTGCCCGGACTGACCGCACTGACCGGGGTGGAGGGCGACCTGTTCGACACGTTGACGGTGCACGAATCGTATCCCGTCGACATCGAGTCGCTCTCGACCGACTCGTCGACCACCGGGCTCGACCTCGCCGAGGTGGTGGTCAGTGATTCGACGCACTTCCCGTTGAACATGGTCACCTCGCCGACGGGTGACGGCGGATTGACGATCACCCTGAAGTACCTGCCGAGCGCGTTCGACGGGGAGCAGATCGAGGTCTTTGCCACCGCACTCGAGGTCATCCTGTGCACCGTTGCCGGGCAACCGCGGTCGTTGGTCGCCGATATCTCGCTGGTGGACGACGACGAGCGCGCCACGATCCATCGGTGGTCGGTCGGGCCGCAGGTCGGGGTCCCGGTGACCACGGTTGCCGATGCTGTTGCGGCGCAGGTGGTTCGGTCGCCGGGCGCGCCTGCGTTGTGGTGTGCGGGTCGGGTGGTGTCGTATGCGGAGTTCGGTGCTCGGGTGGCGGTGTTGGCGCGTGAGTTGATTGCGGTGGGGGTGGGGCCGGAGGTGGCGGTGGGGGTGTCGTCGGAGCGCTCGGTCGAGTTCGTGGTGGCCGTTCATGCGGTGGTCGCGGCGGGTGGACAGTATGTGCCGTTGGACACCGCGGCGCCGCTCGAGCGGGTTGGGTACATGGTGGAGACCGCTGGCGTGGGTGTGGTGTTGGTCGCCGCCGGTGAGGTTCCCGCGGCCGTTGCCGAACTCGGCGATCGCGTGCGGGTGGTCGAGGTGGATGCGTCGGGGTCGGTGGATGTGTCGGTGGCTGCGGTGTCCGATGCCGAGCGGTTGTCGTCGTTGTCCGGTGATGCGGCGTTGTACACGTTGTTCACGTCGGGGTCGACGGGCCGGCCCAAGGGTGTGACCGTGTCGCACCGCTCGGTGCTCAACAGATTGTGGTGGGGACTCGGTGAGTACCCGTGGGCGGCGGGCGATCGGGTGGTGTTGAAGACGCCGGTGACCTTTGATGTGTCGGTGCCCGAGTTGTTCGCGCCGTTGATGTCTGGTGCGCAGGTGGTGGTGGCGCGGCCGGGTGGTCATGCGGATCCGTTGTATCTGGCGGAGTTGATCGGTGCGACACGGGCGACGTCGGTGCACTTCGTGCCGTCGATGTTGTCGGTGTTCCTGGATGTGGTTCCGGAGCAACGGGTTCGGGAACTCGACTCGTTGCAATGGGTCTTCTGTTCTGGCGAGGCGCTTGGGCCTGCCACCGTGGCTGCTGCTCATCGATTGTTGCCCGGCGTGTCGATCCACAATCTGTTCGGCCCGACCGAAGCCGCCGTCGAGGTCGGTCATGCCGAGGTCACCACACGAGATCGGTTGATCCCCATCGGGATTCCCGTGGCCAATACGTCGATGTATGTGTTGGATGCGCGGTTGGGTGTGGTGCCGCCCGGGGTTGCGGGTGAGTTGTATCTGGGTGGTGTGCAGGTGGCGCGGGGGTATGCGTCGCGGGCGGGGTTGAGTGCGGAGCGGTTTGTGGCGGATCCGTTTGGTGGTGGGGGTTCGCGGTTGTATCGGACGGGTGATCTGGTGCGGTGGGGTGTTGGTGGGGAGATCGAGTATTTGGGGCGTACGGATTTTCAGGTGAAGTTGCGGGGGCAGCGGATGGAGTTGGGTGAGGTGGAGGCGGTGGTTGCGGCGGCGCCGGGTGTGGTGCATGCGGTGTGTGCGGTGGTCGATGGTGGTGGTGGGCAGCAGTTGGTGGGGTATGTGTCGCCGGGGTCGGTGGATGTGGGTGTGGTGGGTGAGTATGTGGCCGGGGTGTTGCCGGGGTATATGTGTCCGTCGGTGTGGGTGGTGACCGATGAGTTGGTGGTGAACAGTGCGGGGAAGTTGGATCGTCGGGTGTTGCCGCCGGTGGTGGTGTCGCAGGTGGGGTTCGTGGCGCCGGGGTCGGTGGCGGAGGTGTCGGTGGCGTCGGTGTTCGAGCAGGTGTTGGGTGTGTCGCGGGTGGGGTTGGGGGAGTCGTTTTTTTCGTTGGGTGGTAATTCGTTGTCGGCGATGCGGGTGGCGGCTCGGGTGGCTGATGTGTTCGGGGTGTCGGTGTCGGTGCGGGATGTGTTCGATGCACCCACCGTCGAAGAACTCGTCGACCTCGTGACCACGCGGGACCACGGCCTGACACCGATCGAGGCCGTGTCGCGACGGCCGGCAGAGATCCCGCTGTCGTTCGCGCAGTCCCGGATGTGGTTCATCAATCGGTTCGAGCCGGGCAGCGCAACCTACAACATCCCCGCGTTTCTCCGGCTGAGCGGGACACTGGACCTCGTCGCCCTGCGTCGCGCAGTCGAGGACGTCGTCGCCCGCCACGAGGTACTGCGCACGACATTCCCCGCCGTCGACGGGACACCGGTACAGGTGATACACCCCGCCCACCGGGTGGCTGCGGAGCTCGATTGGGCCGTCGTCGCCGACTCACAAGAGCTCTCCGAGGCGGTGACCACCGGGTTCGACGTCACCGAATCCTGGCCGCTGAGGGTGCGCGTGTCGCCGGTGGGCCCCGACGAACACATCGTGGCGCTCGTCGCCCATCACATCGCCGCAGACGGCCAGTCGATGCGCCCGCTCGTGGCCGATCTGGTGACCGCCTACCTTGCCCGCGCGGCGGGTGAGACACCGGACTTCGCCCCGCTGGCAGTGCAATTCGCCGATTACGCGATATGGCAGCACGAGGTCCTCGGTGATCCCGCCGACCCGGAATCGGTGGTGGGGCGACAGTTGACGCACTGGGTTGCCGAACTGAGCGGCCTTCCCGACGTCATCGATCTGCCGGCAGATCGGCCGCGTCCGGCCGTCGCCTCACATCGCGGTGCCCGCATGCAGATGGCCATCCCCTCTCACGTCGCGGCGCGAATAGCCGCGACGGCCGCCGATCGTGGCGTCACGGCGTTCATGGTCGTCCACGCCGCACTCGCGGTGCTGCTCGCGCGACTGTCCGGAGGTACCGATATCGCCGTCGCGACACCGGTTTCCGGCCGTGGGCGGGCCGTACTCGACCCGCTCGTCGGGATGTTCGTCAACACCCTCGTCCTGCGCTCCGACGTCGATCTCGGTGAGTCGTTCGCCGATCTCCTCGACCAGGTGCGAGTGGCCGACCTCGACGCATTCACCCATGCGGACGTCCCGTTCGAGACCATCGTCGACGCGCTGGACCCGGTGCGCTCCGAGGCCTTCGCGCCGCTGGCTCAGGTCATGCTCTCGACGGAGTCGGGTATGACCGCAGACCAGACGGTGCGCGTCGACTCGCTGGAGGTGGCGCCGGTCGCGGTTCCGAGCGTTTCCGCGCAACTCGACCTCGCCGTCACGGTGACGACCGCACCGCACGACGGCGACTGGCAGTGCTCGATCGTCTATGCCACCGACCTGTTCGACGACGCGACCATCTCGGCCTTCGCAGATCGTTTCATCGCATTGTTGGACGGACTCACCGCGGCGCCGGACACCGCCGTCGGAGACGCGCCGCTGATCTCGCCTGCCGAGACGGCCGCCGTCCTGGATGCCGGGACCGGACCGATCGCTGCGCCCATCACCGACACGGTCGCTGATGCTGTTGCGGCGCAGGTGGTTCGGTCGCCTGGTGCGCCTGCGTTGTGGTGTGCGGGTCGGGTGGTGTCGTATGCGGAGTTCGGTGCTCGGGTGGCGGTGTTGGCGCGTGAGTTGATTGCGGTGGGGGTAGGGCCGGAGGTGGCGGTGGGGGTGTCGTCGGAGCGCTCGGTCGAGTTCGTGGTGGCCGTTCATGCGGTGGTCGCGGCGGGTGGACAGTATGTGCCGTTGGACACCGCGGCGCCGCTCGAGCGGGTTGGGTACATGGTGGAGACGGCCGGTGTGGGTGTGGTGTTGGTCGCCGCCGGTGAGGTTCCCGCGGCCGTTGCCGAACTCGGCGATCGCGTGCGGGTGGTCGAGGTGGATGCGTCGGGGTCGGTGGATGTGTCGGTGGCTGCGGTGTCCGATGCCGAGCGGTTGTCGTCGTTGTCCGGTGATGCGGCGTTGTACACGTTGTTCACGTCGGGGTCGACGGGCCGGCCCAAGGGCGTCACCGTGTCACACCGGGCGGCGGCCAACCGCTTGTGGTGGTGCATCGGCCGCTTCGCACTGGCCGACACCGATCGGGTGGTGTTGAAGACGCCGGTGACCTTTGATGTGTCGGTGCCGGAGTTGTTCGCGCCGTTGATGTCTGGTGCGCAGGTGGTGGTGGCGCGGCCGGGTGGTCATGCGGATCCGTTGTATCTGGCGGACTTGATCGGTGCGACACGGGCGACGTCGGTGCACTTCGTGCCGTCGATGTTGTCGGTGTTCTTGGATGTGGTTCCGAAGCAACGGATTCGGCAACTCGACTCGTTGCGATGGCTGCTGACCTCCGGTGAGGCACTGCCCGCGGCTGTCGCACTCGAGGCACACGCACTGTTGCCGGACACCAGCATTCACAACCTGTACGGTCCCACCGAAGCCGCGGTCGACGTGACGGACGTCGACGTGACCGGAGCCGACCACGTCACCATCGGCAGGCCGGTCCAGAACACCACTGCCCATGTGTTGGATGCGCGGTTGGGTGTGGTGCCGCCCGGGGTTGCGGGTGAGTTGTATCTGGGTGGTGTGCAGGTGGCGCGGGGGTATGCGTCGCGGGCGGGGTTGAGTGCGGAGCGGTTTGTGGCGGATCCGTTTGGTGGTGGGGGTTCGCGGTTGTATCGGACGGGTGATCTGGTGCGGTGGGGTGTTGGTGGGGAGATCGAGTATTTGGGGCGTACGGATTTTCAGGTGAAGTTGCGGGGGCAGCGGGTGGAGTTGGGTGAGGTGGAGGCGGTGGTTGCGGCGGCGCCGGGTGTGGTGCATGCGGTGTGTGCGGTGGTCGATGGTGGTGGTGGGCAGCAGTTGGTGGGGTATGTGTCGCCGGGGTCGGTGGATGTGGGTGTGGTGGGTGAGTATGTGGCGGGGGTGTTGCCGGGGTATATGTGTCCGTCGGTGTGGGTGGTGACCGATGAGTTGGTGGTGAACAGTTCGGGGAAGTTGGATCGTCGGGTGTTGCCGCCGGTGGTGGTGTCGCAGGTGGGGTTTGTGGCGCCGGGGTCGGTGGCGGAGGTGTCGGTGGCGTCGGTGTTCGAGCAGGTGTTGGGTGTGTCTCGGGTGGGGTTGGGGGAGTCGTTTTTTTCGTTGGGTGGTAATTCGTTGTCGGCGATGCGGGTGGCGGCTCGGGTGGCTGATGTGTTCGGGGTGTCGGTGTCGGTGCGGGATGTGTTCGATGCACCCACTGTCGAAGAACTCGCAGCGGCCATCGAGGGTCGCGAACAGGTGCTGCCACGTGTGACCGCGGTGGCGCGACCCGCGGTGGTGCCATTGTCCCCGGCTCAGTCCCGGATGTGGTTCATCAACCGATTCGATCCGACGTCGGCGTCGTACAACGTGCCGATCGTGTTGCGTCTCAAGGGAACCCTCGACGTCGACACCCTGGCTGCTGCCGTCGGTGACGTCGTGGAGCGCCACGAGGTATTGCGCACGATCTATCCGGCAGACGGTGACGGCCCCGTGCAGCGGATCGTCGCCGCGGCGCAGGCGCGCGAGATGGTGGACTGGAGCACCGCGCGAGAACACGAGGATCTGATCACCTCGGCGACAACGGGCTTCGACGTCACGCGGCAACTACCGATCCGGGGCCGTGTGCTGCCGGTCGGGGACGACGAGTACGAACTCGCCCTCACCGTTCATCACATCGCCTTCGACGGCGGGTCGGTTCCGGTCCTCGTCGGCGATCTTCTCTCCGCCTACCTTCACCGCGCCGACCCGACAGTCGCGGCGCCGGCCCCGCTGCCGGTGCAATACGCCGACTACGCACTCTGGCAGCAGGCGGCGCTCGGCAGCGTGCATGATCCGTCGAGCCCGATCGGTGCCCAGATGGACTACTGGCGAACGCAACTCGCAGCGCTACCGGTGGTCACCGACCTGCCGATGGACCGTCCACGGCCGTCGGTTCGTGACACCGCCGCCGGCGTGGTCACCGTGCCGGTCGACGACACGTTGGCCACGGGCATCGAGGCGTTCGCCCGAGATCATGAGATCACCGAGTTCATGGTCTTGCATGCGGCGCTGGCGATCATGGTGTCCCGCGAGGCCACCACCGGTGACGTGGTGATCGGAACCCCGATCACGGGCCGCACCGATTCCGCGCTGACCGATCTCGTCGGCATGTTCGTCAACACCCTGGTCCTGCGCACCCGGGTCGAGCCGGCGCACACCGTCGCCGACTTCGTCGGCGCCGTTCGTAGCACCGATCTCGATGCCTTCGCACACGCGGACGTGAACTTCGAAGACCTGATCGACGAGTTGTCGCCTGCGCGCTCCACCGCATTCGAGCCGCTCGTGCAGATCGCCTTCACCCACGTCTCGGGTGACGTCGATCCGCGGACCCGGATCGATGCGGCGGGACTGATCGCCGAACCGCTGGACATCGCTGCGCCCGCAGCCAAGTTCGACCTCACCATCGGCGTGGCGGGCCGTCGCGGTGACGAACCCATGGCGGCTGAATTCATCTATGCCGGTGCATTGTTCGACGAATCGACGGTCCGTGCTCTCGCCGACCGGTGGTTGACGATACTGGAAGCGATGGTCGTCGACCCGAACGTCGCCGTGGGCGACATCGACCTCGCCACCGGCGACGAGGTGGTGACATCACTCGCGGTGCGTAGCCGTCAGTCGCTGGGCACCGACGGTGTCGCGCCCGACGGCGGTGTCTCGACACCGCGTGTTCTCGTCGACATCCTCGCCGACCGCCTGATCAGCCCGAGGAGACCGGCGCTGATCTGTGGTGACGAGGAGATCGACTACGCCGAGTTCGAGAAGGCGACCAACCGCGTCGCCCGGCGGTTGATCGCCCGGGGCGTAGGGCCGGGCGGGGTGATCGCGGTCGGTATGCATCGATCGATCGCCTCGGTTGTCGCCGCGTTCGGGGTGTTCCGAACGGGGGCGGGCTACGTGCCGATCGCGCCGTCGTATCCGGCAGATCGGATCGCCTTCATGCTCGCCGACTGCGGTGCGACCCTGGGAATCGGCGATCGCGACATCATCGACGGCTTCGGTGAGTGGCCGTGCACGTGGCTCGACATCGCGTCCCTGATAGGGCCGGGAGTCGCCGACGGCCCCATCACGAGCGACGAGCGGCGCGCGCCGGTCAGGCTCGACGACCTCGCGTATCTCATCTACACCTCCGGCTCCACCGGGTGGCCCAAAGCCGTCGGGGTCACCCAGCGCGGCGTCGCGAATCTCATCGACGCGCTCGCGGAGATCTCCGGCACCACGGCGACGGCAGATGACGTCCGGGTGTTGCACGTCGCGTCGCCGAGTTTCGACGCGTCGGTTCTCGAAATGCTGTGGGGCATCGGCCTCGGACACACCCTGGTCATCGCGGGGGCCGACGAATACGCCGCCGACGCCCTCGGCGGCGTCCTCGAACGCGGGGGTGTCACCGAGGCGGTCATCACGCCGACGGTCCTCGCAACCGTCGATCCCCGCTTCGGCGCGACATTGAGAAACCTCGCATCAGCGGGTGAGGCGTGCCCGGCCGAACTGATGGACAAATGGGCGTCGGCCCACCCCGACCTCCGGACGCTCAACCTCTACGGCCCGTCGGAGACCACGGTGTGGGCGACGGCGGCGGTGGTGCGGCGCGGGCTCCCGGTGACCATCGGGCGCCCGATCCGCGGTTTCGCCGCATATGTTCTCGATTCGCGACTCCATCCGGTGCCTCCGGGCGTGACGGGCGCGCTGTATCTCAGTGCCGACGACTCGCTCGCGCGCGGTTACCTCGGACGTGCGGGACTCACCGCGAAGGCGTTCGTCGCGGACCCGTTCGGCTCGGCCCCGGGCGCGCGCATGTACGCGACGGGTGACGTCGTCCGGGTCACCGGGGACGGCGAGTTGGAGTACGTCGGCCGCATCGATACGCAGGTCAAGTTGCGCGGACTGCGAATCGAACTCGGTGAGATCGAGGCGGCACTCACCGCACATCCCGACGTCGACGCTGCGGTGGTGATCGGTGTCGGTGGGGCGGCCGCCACCGCGCTGGCCGGCTACGTGGTGGCACCCGCCGACATCGATGTCGCCGGAATCCGTGACCGCGTCGCCGAGCGGCTCCCGTCCCACATGGTGCCCTCGAGTCTGACCGTGCTCGATGCGCTGCCGCACACCCCCGGCGGCAAGCTCGACACGAGTGCCCTGCCCGAGCCCGTCGAGGAAGAGCAGCAGCATCGCAGTGTTCCGCCGGCGACCGAAGCCGAGGAACGCGTTGCCGCGGTATACGCCGAGGTGCTCGGTACCGACCGGGTCGGCGTCACGGAGAGCTACTTCGATCTCGGCGGCAACTCGCTCTCGGCCACCCGGGTCGCTGCGCGCGTGTCCGAGGTGTTCGACGCCGACATCACCGTTCGCGACCTGTTCGAGCAGCCGACGGTACGGGGCCTCGCGGCACTTGCGGTGCAGCGTGAGCCCGGTCTCCCCCCGGTCGTGCCCGTCGCACCGCGACCTGCCCACATCCCGCTGTCGTTCGCGCAGGCGAGGATGTGGGTGATCAACCAGTTCGATCCGACGGTGAGCACCTACAACGTGCCGGTGCTGCTCAGACTCGGCGGCGACGTCGACGTGGCGGCGCTGCGGGCAGCCGTCGTCGATGTGGTTGTGCGTCACGAGGTCCTGCGGACGGTGTTCCCCGCAGTGGACGGTGTTCCGGTGCAGAGCATCGGCGACGTCGACAGCGTGTCGGTTCGACTCGACTGGGCGGTCGTCGATTCCGCGGCGGAACTCGAATCCGCCGTGACCGACGGCTTCGACGTCAGCGTCGAGCGGCCCCTGCGGTGCCGCCTCTGGCAGGTCGGCCCCGGCGAGTACGTGTTTGCCTTGGTGGCCAACCACATCGTGGCCGACGGCGAGTCGATGGGTCCCTTGGTCGGCGACATGATGACGGCCTATGCGGCGCGGGCCGCCGGCTCGGCGCCACGATTCGCGCCGCTGCCGGTGCAGTTCGCAGATGTGGCAATCTGGCAGCACGACGTACTCGGTCACCCCGACGACCCCGCGTCGGTGGTCGCCCGCCAGTTGTCCTACTGGGAGCGCGCGTTGGCGGGTGTGCCGGATGTACTCGAACTGCCGATGGACCGTCGGCGACCGCTCGTCGCCTCCGAGCAGGGCGCGCAGGTCGGGTTCGAGATACGCGCGTCGATCGCGAGCCGGGTGACGGCAGTGGCACGCGAGTACGGGGTGACGCCGTTCATGGTCATCCATGCGGCTCTCGCTGCTCTCCTCTCCCGGCTGGCCGCCTCGACCGATGTGACAGTGGGAACCCCAATTGCCGGTCGCGGGCAACGTGATCTCGATGCGCTGGTCGGCATGTTCGTCAACACACTCGTGCTGCGCAGCGAAGTGGACCCGAATGTGTCGTTCGCCGATCTGCTCGCCGCGGTGCGGACCACCGACGTCGATGCGTTCGCGCACGCCGACGTGCCGTTCGAGGCCGTGATCGATCGCCTCGACCCGGTACGTTCGGAAGCCTTCGCCCCGCTCACCCAGGTACTGCTCACGTTCCACCAGACGGTGCCACCCGAGATCGCGGCCAACGTGAACACCATAAACAGTGTGAGCGGCATAAACGTTGCCGGAGCGCAGATCTCGGCCATTGCGCCGGAGCACACACCGGCAAAGGTCGATCTCACGTTCGGTATCGCCGCCGGTCCCGACGGCGAGCCCTGGACGGCCCAGATCGTCTATGCCACAGACCTTTTCGACGCGCCGACCGTCGACGCCATCGCTGATCGTCTCGTCCGGCTGCTCGACGCCTGCACCGCCGATCCCGACCTGATGGTCGGCGACGCCGTGCTGCTCACCGACTCCGAGGCCGCGACACTCGCGGCGCTGCCCGCCCCGGTGACCGAGACCCCGCGCACCGACCTGACTCTGGTCGAGGTGTTCGCCAGATCGGTGCGCGCACATGGGGACCGGACCGCGGTCGGCGCCGGTGGCCGGTCGCTCGTCTACCGGGAACTCGACGCCAGATCGACCGCAGTGGCCGCCGCGCTCGCCGAAGGGGGTGTCGCGTCGGGAGACCTCGTCGGCGTTGCCACCGCGCGCACCGTCGACCTGGCAGTCGCCATCCTGGGTGTGCTGAAGGCAGGTGCCGGCTACCTGCCGCTCGACACGACGAACCCGGTGCGACGACTGGCCTACATCGTCGACGACGCCGCGGTCGACCTGATCATCACCGATGCGGCGACGGTCGATCACGAGCTCTTCGCCGCGCTGCCGGATACCGTGGCGGCGGTCGACGTCGACGATCTGGTGGCGCAGGGGGCAGGTCTGTCCGCACCGGCGCCGAGCATCCGACCCGACTCCGGCGCGTACGTCATCTACACCTCCGGATCCACGGGTATGCCCAAGGGCGTGGAGATCACCCACCGCGACGTGCTGACCCTGATCGACACCACCGCTGCGGACTTCGATTTCGTCGCCACCGACGTCTGGACCATGTTCCACTCGTATGCATTCGACTTCTCGGTCTGGGAATTGTGGGGTCCGTTCGCGACGGGTGCGCGTCTGGTCATCGTCGATCGGGATGTCGCTCGCGACCCGGACGCGTTCGTCGAACTCCTCGCTCGCGAGGAGGTGACGGTGCTGAACCAGACGCCGTCGGCCTTCTACCAGCTCATCGACGCTCGCCGGCGCGTCGCACCCCGTCTCCGGTTGCGCTACATCGTGTTCGGCGGGGAGGCGCTTGCGTTCGATCAGGTCGACCGGTGGTTCACCGAGAACCCCGCGGACACAGCGCAACTGGTCAACATGTACGGCATCACCGAAACGACGGTGCACGTGAGTATCCGGCCCATGGACCCGGTGTCGGTCCGCGGCGGCGACAGCTCGCTGATCGGGCGGCCGTTGAGGTCGTTGGGAATTCACGTCCTCGACACGCGTCTGCGTCCGGTGCCGCCCGGCGTCGTCGGCGAAATCTATGTCACCGGAGGACAATTGGCGCGAGGCTACCGCGGACGGCCAGATCTGAGCGCCACGCGGTTCGTTGCCGACCCGTTCGATCCGGGCGGTGTGCGCATGTACCGCACCGGCGATCTCGCGCGTCGCGTCGGCGACGACATCGAGTATGTCGGGCGCGGTGATGCGCAGGTGCAGTTGCGCGGCTTCCGCATCGAATACGGCGAGGTCGAGACCGCTCTTGCTGCGTCCCCGGGCATCAATGCCGCCGCGGCGATGGTCATCGACATACCCGGACGTGGTGAGCAGCTCGTCGGATATGTGGTCGGTGATCAGATGGATACGGTCGACGTCGATGTCGTCCGCGGCGTCGTTGCGCGCGCGGTGCCGGCGTACATGGTGCCCGCCATCATCACCGTCACCGACCGGCTGCCGCTGACCGCGAACGGCAAGTTGGACCGGAAAGCCTTGCCGCAGCCCGTGTTCGACAGTGCCGGTGGCGACACCGTGCCGATGTCACCCGCAGAGGAGGCCCTGGCCGGTCTCGTTTGTGGTGTCCTCGGCGTCGAGAGCGTCGCGATGACCGACTCCTTCTTCGCGCTCGGCGGCGACTCGATCCTCGCCATCACGCTCTCGTCGGCCGCGCGGGCGGCCGGTATCCCGATCTCGCCGCGCGACATCTTCGAGCACAAGTCGGTGCGCGCCCTGGCAGCGGCATCGGCCGCGGACGCGCGGCAACTCCCGATGCTGGCGGAGCCGTCGGACGGGCCGAGGGGACCGGTGCCGATCTCGCCGGTGGCCGCGTGGATGATCGAGTTGTCGGACGGGCCAGACGATTTCGCCGACTTCTCCCAGTCGATGACACTGGTCGCGCCGGAGGGCCTCGACACCGAGACGCTGCGAGGACTCCTCACCACGGTGGTCGCCGCGCACCCGATGCTGTCGTCGACGCTTGCCTACGTCGATGACGAGTGGGTTGCGACAGCGGGGTCCGATGCCTCACCGAGCGTCGTCGACGAACGCGTCGACTCAGCTCTCGACAGCCCGGAATTCCTTGTGGCCGTGCGCAGGGCGCACGCGCGGGCGCTGCACGAGCTGTCTCCGGCCGACGGGGTGTTGGTGTCGGCCGCTCACGTGGCGGCGTCGGACGGCGCCCGGGTGGTGCTCGCGATTCATCACCTCGGCGTGGACGCGGTCTCGTGGCCGATCCTCATCGAGGACGTCATCACCGCATGGGCCGCGTGGAACGCGGGCGACGAGGCGACGCTGCGTCCCGAGGTCACCTCGGCACGAGCGTGGCACCGGGCGCTGGCCGAACACACGCCGGATCACGCAACGGAAGTGGACTACTGGCGCCGGCGCGTCGACCGCGAGCCCACCGATCTCGGCGTCACCGTCGACCGCGACCGGGACCGGTTCGCCACCCTGTCCACGGTGACTGTCCGCGTCGGGCCCGCGGAGACGGAGGCGTTGCTCACCAGCGTCCCCGAGCGGTTCGGCGGACATGTCAACGACGCCCTGCTCGGTGCGTTGGCCCGCGCGATCAGATCGTGGCAGCGCGCGCGGGGAATCGTCGACGACGCCGCGGTATCGGTGCTGGTCGAGGGCCACGGGCGCTACGAGGACGTGCTCGCGCACGGTTCGGCGCCGAGCACGGCCGACCTCTCCCGCACGGTCGGATGGTTCACGTCGATCGCGCCGGTGGCGCTCGATCCGGGAGCCGACATCGTGCACGCCGTGAAGGCCGCCAAGGAGGAGCGCCTCGGTCGACCCGGGCACGGTCTGGGATTCGGGCTTCTGAGGCTCGATCCCGGCTCACCGCCGGCGCAGACCGCGCTACCGGGCATCGCGTTCAACTATCTGGGGGCAGGGGTCCGCGGCGGCGACGACGATGCGGCAGTCGTGCCGTTCACCGCCGACCCGGCGGCACCCGCGCTACCGGCGTCGGTGTCGGGACAGATGGTCGCGATGAACACCCTCTCGGTCAACGTCGGGATCGCGGGGACCGACGGTGGCCGCGAACTGTCGGCGGATCTCGTGTTCCCGAGCGGCGCATTCTTCCGTTCCGACATCGAGGAGCTCGGTGCACGGTGGACGGCCGAACTCGCCGCCGTCACCGTGGCGGCGGGGCGTTCGGGCGGCCCGGGACCGTCGCCCTCGGACGTGCCCGGTACCGGTGTCACCCAGGACGACCTCGACGAGCTCGCGCACCGATTCGGTTCGGCCGACATCTGGCCGATGACGCCCCTGCAGAAGGGCCTCCACGTCCAATCGCAGCTCGCGGGCGACGATGCGGTGGACGTCTACGTCGTACAGGCGATTCTGCACCTGGGCGGGACGATCGACGTCGACAGACTTCGCCGCGCGACCGAGGCGCTCTTCGAACACCACAGCGCGCTGCGTTCGGCGTTCGTGCGCTGCGCAAGCGGCGCTGTGGTCACGGTCGTCCCGGCGACGGTCTCGGTGCCATGGGAGGTCGTCGAGGTGCCGGCGACGTCGACTGTCGATGACATGGTGCAGGAGCACGCCGACATCGAGCGACGCCGCGGATTCGACCTCGAGTCCGCTCCGCTCATGCGCTTCAAGCTCGTGCGACACGGCGAGAGCGCGCACTTGATCGTCACCAACCACCACATCCTGATCGACGGGTGGTCGGGTCCGCTCGTACTCGCCGACCTGCTCGCGCAGTACGCGACCGGGTCGACGTACACGGGGACACAACCCGGGGGCGGCGACTTCGGTGACCATGCGCGCCGCGTCGCCGCCGCCGACCCGGAGGCAGCTCGAGCCGCATGGCGCGAGGTCCTCGCGCCGCTCGACGCTCCGACCCTCGTGGCGCCCGGTGTGTCCGGTGCCGGCGAGATACTCCCCCGCGATCGCGGCACGGTCCTCGACGAGGAGACCGTCACCGGGATCGAGCGACTCGCCAGAACCCAGGGGGCGACCGTGGCGACGGTGCTGCAACTCGCCTGGGCCGTGCTCCTGTCCCGGCTGACCGGGAATCGGGTCGTCGCATTCGGTGAGACCACCTCTGGCCGCCCGGCCGACCTCGAGGGCGTGGCGTCGATGGTCGGATTGTTCATCAACACCGTGCCCGCGGTCGTCGACGTCGACCCGGGTGCGCCCGTCGCGGACGTGCTCGGGCATCTACAGCAGGCCAAGGTGGCCGTGCTCGATCACCAGCACATCGGACTGACGGAACTGATGGCGCTGGCCGACGGCCCGCTGCAGTTCGACACGCTCACGGTGCACGAGTCGTACCCGGTGGACGGCGACTCGCTGGCGGGGGCCGATTCCGCACGAACCGGCGGCCTGCAGATCCTCGACTTCGACGGCACCGACGCCACCCACTATCCGCTCAACATGGCGACCGCTCCGCTGCCGGGAGGAAGGATCTCGCTCACGCTGAAGTATCTGCCTGCGGCGTTCGACGATCACCAGGTGGAGGTGTTCGGCCGAGCACTGGTCGAGATCTTGCACCAGATGGCGGCCGACCCGACGCGGCTCACCGCAGACATCACGATGGTGTCCCCCGCGGAGTCGGCTCTGCTCATGCCGGTCGACGGTGGCGCCGGGTCCCGGCCGCGGCTACTCGCCGACCTCTTCGCCGAGGCTGCAGCGGCATATGGACCGCGCACGGCCGTCAGCGACGCCGCCGGCGCGAGGTTGACCTACGCCCGACTCGACGCCGACTCCAATCGGCTTGCGCGCTGGCTGATCTCGCGTGGGATCGGCGCCGAATCGCTGGTCGGTCTGGCGATCGGGCGTTCGGCCGACCTGCTCACCGCGATCTGGGCGGTCGCCAAGACCGGTGCCGGATATGTGCCGATCGATCCGGACTATCCGGCCGAACGAGTCGCGACGATGATCGAGGACTCGGGTGCGGTGCTCGGCTTGACGCGTTCGCGTTCGCTCCCGTCGCGTCCGGGACTCGCATGGATCGACCTCGACGACCCGTTCGTGTCCCGCGAGATCTCCTCGCATCCGGACGTGGCCGTCGCGGCGGGTGAGCTGTTGGCTCCGGTGCGGCCGGAGAACGTGTCCTACGTCATCTACACCTCGGGATCGACCGGCAGGCCGAAGGGCGTGAGCGTCACCCACTCCGGCCTCGCGAACTACGCCGCGGTGGAGTCGTCGTGCTTCCCCCCGGCCGATCGGCCGGTGGTACTCGGCTTCGCGTCACCGAGCTTCGACGCCTCGGTGCTGGAATATCTCCTCGCCGCGACGCTCGGCGCCGAGATCGCCTACCGGCCCGCCGACGCGGTCGGCGGCGAGGCGCTCGAGGATTTCATGCGGATCCGAGGGGTGACACACACGTTTCTCACGCCGACCGTGCTGTCGACTCTCGACCCGGCAACGCAGCCGGATCTGACCGGCGTGGCGGTCGGAGGCGAAGCCGTCCCGTCGTCGATCATCGACGGCTGGTCAGAGCACGTCAGTCTCCACAACATCTACGGCCCGACCGAGACGACGATCAGCGTGACGTTCTCGCGGCCGATGTCTCCCGGCGCTCGGGTGCTGCTCGGTGGTCCCATCGTCGGCGCGGGACTCGCGGTTCTCGACGCCCGTCTGCATCCCGTGCCCGAGGGGGTCTCCGGCGAGCTCTACATCACCGGACCACCGCTCTCTCGTGGCTACCTCGATCGACCGGGGCTGACCTCGGAGCGGTTCGTCGCGCACCCCAACGGTGCACCGGGGGAACGGATGTACCGAACCGGCGACGTCGTCCGCTGGCAGCGAGACGAGACCGGCGAGCTCGCCCTCGAGTACTCGGGCCGCAGCGACGATCAGGTCAAACTGCGGGGTTTGCGGATCGAGCTCGGCGAGATCGAAGCGGCCCTCGCGAGCCATCCTGCGGTCGGGTCCGCGGTCGTCATCGGTGTCGGAGGTGCGGTGGCGACCGCGCTCGCCGGCTATGTCGTGCTCGATTCCCCGGTGCTCGATTCCCCGGTGCTCGATTCCCCGAGGGCAGAGGGACCCGATGCGGCGACCTTGCGGCAGTTCCTCTCGCAGCGGCTTCCCGCGCACATGGTGCCCGCGGGCATCACCGTGCTCGATGAGTTTCCCCTGACTGCTGTCGGCAAGCTCGACAAGCGCGCACTTCCCGAACCACGGGTGTCGGCCGGCCTTCATGTGGAGCCGTGCGGGCCGGTCGAGGCGTCGGTGGCGGAGGTCTTCGGCGAGCTCCTCGGCGTCGAGGACGTCGGTGCCACCGACAGCTTCTTCGACCTCGGTGGTGACTCGTTGTCGGCGACGCGCGCACTCGGTCTCTTGCGTAGCAGGCATGGCGATCACCTCGAACTCGGATGGTTGTTCAACGATCCGACGCCGCGCGGTATCGCGGCGCGTATCGAGAGCACGGCGGCAGCTGCGGACGAGGTCCTCATCGAACTCGCACGGGGATCGCAGGCGCCCCTGTTCTGCGTACATCCCGCCGGTGGACTCGCGTGGTTCTATGCAGGGTTTGTGCCCTACCTGGACGATCGCCCGGTGTACGGACTGCAGGATCCGCACGCGGTGTCGGGTGAGCCGTTCGCGTCGTCGGTGGAGCAGCTGGCGGGAAGGTACCTCGCCGAGATCCGGCGCGTGCAGCCCCAGGGTCCGTATCACCTCCTCGGCTGGTCGCTCGGCGGGTACGTCGCCTACGCGATGGCCACGCAACTGCGAGCGGCTGGTGAGCAGGTGGCGTTCCTCGGTGTGATGGACTCGGCACCGGTTCCCGCCGAACCGGCCGACGGTGTGGCGTCGACGGAGCGGGTTCGTCCCGGCGGCGAATTCGTCGGCGACTTCCTGGGGGGCTGGCGCGCCCTGTTCGATCTCGGGGAAGATGTCGCGGCGAGTTCGGCCGATGAGGTCGCCGCGATCGTGCGGGACCGGATCGCGTCGATGGGGCTGCTGCGCGATGAGCAGGTGCAATGGGTGATGGACAGCTTCGCCGGCGGTGAGCAACTGGTCGAGCGTTTCCGTCCGGACCCGTTCGACGGCTCGCTGCTGGTGTTCACGGCGACTCGCGACAAGGAAGACCCATCCGCGCTCGCGCGGTCGTGGGAACCACACGTCGGCGGACGCGTTCTCAACGTAGACGTCGACGCCGATCACCTCGGCATGGCGAATGCGGATGCTCTCGCAGTCATCGGGCCGGTCCTCGCAGCGCGGCTGTCGGAGAACACGCACGACGATGCCGCGCCCGAAGCAAGCGTGCACGCACCGACAACGAACACCTCGAAGACGATGGTGAGGAAAGGAAGCGACAATGACGAACCCCTTCGATGACGAGAACGGACGATTCTTCGTCCTGGTCAACCACGAGAACCAGCACTCCCTCTGGCCGACGTTCGCCGACATCCCGGACGGATGGACCACGGTGTTCGGCGAGGACAGCCGCGCCGCGTGCCTGGAGTATGTCGAGAAGAACTGGACCGATCTGCGCCCGCAGAGCCTGATCGACGCGATGGAGGCCGACGAGGCGGCCAGAAAGAACGGCTGAGGCTCTCGTCGGGCGGGACGGCTCAGCTGCACTCGTGTCACAGCCGTATTCCGCTTTCACATCAGCCTCAACAACATCGATCCCTTCGCCCGTTCCCTCGGCTAACGTCTCGAGTAGACGCCGACCCGTTATGTGATACGTCACAAAGTCTGCTGTGTGCTACTCGCTTCGTCGCCTGTGGGGCGATGCTGAGTAACGCAACGGTCCTTGGATTGACGGGGAGGTTGATCAAGGGATGACGACGACTGCGACCAGCCGGAGCGGGGAGTACTACATGAACGAGTTGCTGGCGGACATCTGTAGCCGCGCGGAGACGACGCCGTCGCTCCCCGCGGTTCGTTTCGGCGGCCGGATGGTGACCTACGGTGCACTCGGTGCGGCCATCGATTCATACGAGCCGGTGCTGCGACGTCACGGTATGTCTCACGAGGCGGCGTTCTACGCCGCGATACTGCACTCGATCCCGGCGCTCGCCGACATCACCGATCCCGATGAGCAAGGACGCAATCTCGACCAGATCGTCACCTGGCTCGCCCGGCACCTGCCGCCGTCGGCGAATCATCTGCAGGTTGCCGGCTGATCCGACGCCCGACTATCCGGTGCCGTAGACGATCCGGTGCCGTAGATCGGTGTCGCCGGGTGACCCCGATCTACGGCACAAGGATCTACGGCACAAGGGGTCTACAACACAAGGGGAATCGGGGAACGTCAGAACAGCGCGCCCACCATCAGCACGGCCGCCAGGATGGGTAGTCCGATCACGGCGCTTCCGGTTCCCAGCACCACCCCGGTCAATGCCTGGCCGGTACCGCGGCATCCCGGCTCCCGGCGGATCGTGCGGATGCTGACCACGCCCAGGACGACGGCCACGACGCCGAGCAGTCCACCGAGCCCGAGTGCCACCGTCAGCGGCACCGCCGCGAGGCCACACACCATCGAGGCCGTCGCGGCCGGAGTCGTCCGGGTGCGCGGATAACTCACCGGCCCGGCGGTGTGGGGCCGGGCGATCACGGGGCCGGCGACCAATGGCGCATCGAGAACTTCGCGTCCCCACATGTCGCCGACCGCGGGCAGCGGACCTTCGGCCCGGGCCACGTCGAGCCAGTCCGGTGAGCCGTAACCCGTGCGCCGATTCTCGCCGGCCATTTCGGGCGCCGCCATCGGCCGGACCTCGATCGGGTCGTCCTCGAGATCGTCGACGAGCGGCCAGCGCAGATGCCGGTCGGTCGCGTTCGGTGCGATCGGATGAGTTCGCTGATCCGTCGCCACGATGCCTCCCTGGTGTCTGTGTCCGGCCCAACGAGCTCCGGTGCTGATGCCGCCATGGTAGGCGACCGGGTGCGACGGGTGGGCCCGAAGCTGCGCGGTGTCTGGTTGTGCGGTGTCTGGTTGCGGCGCCGACGGGAGAAGCAGTGAGGTCAGTGGCCGCCGGAAAACGACTGCAGGAATGTGACCGCGTCGCCACTGAGCTTCCAGTTGCCGTCGACCTTGACGAACTTCATCTGGAGCCCGGCGGCCGAGTGGGGGCCACCGACGTCGAAGGTGACCAGCGCCGCGTCGTTGCCGTCGGCTGCGACCTTGGTGACCTTGTAGGTGTAGCCCATGTGCGTGGACCCCTTGGCAAATGCCTGGATGGCCGGTTTGGTGAGCGGGTTTCCGGTGTCGACGACGCTGTCGAGATCGGCGCTGGAGGTATCGGGGTTCAGCGCCTTGTCGAGGATGGCCTGGGCCGCGGCGGCGTTGAGATCGGCCGGTGCGGGCGCGGCGCTGCCCGAGGTGCCGGCGGCACTCGACTCGGTGCCGGCCGCAGTCGTGGTGGCCGCAGTCGTGGTGCTCGCGGTCGTGGCGGAGGAGTTGTCGTCGTTCGAGCACGCGGCGGCGGTGAGGACGGCAGCACCGGCCAGGGCGGCCGCGGCCACGGACTTCCGAAGCTTCATCATCTTGTCTCCCATCGAGGATTGGTAAGCCCACACTAACTGACGCAGGTCAACAGCCCTATCGGCCGCAAGACTCGGGCGGGAATTAACCGGACCGTGGTCCGGTTACCTCCGATGACAGTTCTTCCACCCACAGGAGGCGTGCCATGCAATTCGGACTCTTCAGCGTCAGCGATATCACGGTGGATCCCACGACCGGAGTCGCGCCGACCGAACACGAGCGCATCAAGGCCGTCGTCGAGATCGCCAAGAAGGCCGAGGACATCGGTCTCGACGTGTTCGCCCTCGGTGAGCACCACAATCCGCCGTTCTTCTCGTCCTCGCCGACGACCACCCTGGCCTACATCGCCGCACAGACCGCCCGGTTGCAGCTGTCCACGGCGACCACGCTGATCACCACCAACGATCCGGTGAAGATCGCCGAGGACTTCGCGATGCTGGCCCACCTGGCCGACGGCCGGGTCGACCTCATGCTCGGACGCGGCAACACCGGCCCGGTCTACCCCTGGTTCGGCCAGGACATCCGGCAGGGCATTGCGCTGGCGATCGAGAACTACCATCTGCTGCACCGGCTGTGGACCGAGGACGTCGTCGACTGGGAAGGACGGTTCCGTACCCCGCTCACGTCGTTCACCTCGACGCCGCGTCCGCTCGACGACGTCGCGCCGTTCGTGTGGCACGGCTCGATCCGCAGCCCGGAGATCGCCGAGCAGGCCGCCTACTACGGCGACGGCTTCTTCGCCAACCACATCTTCTGGCCCGCAGAGCATTCCCGGCAGCTGATCAACTTCTACCGCGAGCGCTATGAGCACTACGGACACGGCAAGGCCCATCAGGCCATCGTCGGTCTGGGTGGACAGTTCTTCATCCGCAAGAACTCCCAGGACGCCGTCGAGGAGTTCCGGCCCTACTTCGACAACGCACCCGTCTACGGACACGGTCCGTCGCTGGAGGAGTTCAGCCGCGAGACGCCACTGACCGTGGGCAGTCCGGCACAGTTCGTCGACCGCACCCTGTCGTTCCGCGAGACCTTCGGCGACTATCAGCGCCAGCTGTTCCTCGTCGACCACGCGGGTCTGCCACTCAAGACGGTGCTCGAGCAACTCGACGAGCTCGGCGCGGTGCTGCCGGAGTTGCGCAAGGGCTTCGCGCAGGGCCGACCGGCCGACGTACCCGATGCGCCGACGCACGCCGCGCTGGTGGCCGCCCGCAACGCCGGAAGCGGTGCGCGCGAGAATGATTCATCGGAGCAGACGCAGGAGGTGCAGGCATGATCCGGCTCGTGGCGGTCAACGCCGGGCTCGGTGAGCCCTCGTCGACCCGGATGCTCACCGACCGGCTGAGCGCCGCGGTTACCGCCGCGCTCGGCGCGGACCGGGTGGCGACGACGACGATCGATCTGCGCGACCTCGCGGTCGACCTCGGGCGGTCCATGGCCGCGGGCTTCGCCTCCGGTGCGGCCCGCGCGGCCGTCGACACCGTGGGGGACGCCGACGCCCTGATCGTGGCGACCCCGGTCTTCAACGCGTCCTACTCGGGATTGTTCAAGTCCTTCTTCGATCTCGTCGACGTCGACGCGATGACCGGCAAGCCGGTGCTGATCGCCGCAACCGGTGGCAGTCCGCGACATTCGCTGGTCCTCGATCACGCCCTGCGGCCGTTGTTCGGCTATCTGCGCACGGTGGCCGTACCGACGGGAGTGTATGCGGCCGCAGAGGATTGGGCTGGCGGCTCCGGTGACACGGCAAGCCTGGGCGACCGGATCGGCCGTGCCGCACGTGAACTCGCGGCACTCCTCGACGTCGGCGCCCAACGGCGGGCGACGCCGCGGGCCGAGCCGGCCGGTCCCGGTCGGAACGCCATATCCGACGCCGAGTCGGCGGGCATCGCGAATTTCGCGCGGCTGCTCGGCGGCGTCGGCTGAATCTGCTAGTGCGGCGTGTTTGAAGTTGTTGGACGGTAGGCTTTCGCGAGGATTTGTTCGGCGGTTTTCGTCCAGACGAATG
>NZ_JBNCNR010000024.1:0-51518 GCF_049847065.1 Gordonia sp. DT219
CCGTGGGGGATTTTGGGTCCGGTGTGTGCGGCGGTGGATTCGGATTTCGAGGTGGGGGTGGAGTCGCAGTATTTGCCTGCGGCGTTGTTGTATGAGCGTCGGGATCGGTTGCGGTAGCCGCAGCGGCGCGGACCGCGTGCAGCGGAGGGCTCGAAGGACGATCGGTGTCTGAGGTGGAGCAATCGTCCGACCGAGTGGTCGCGGCGAGATGGACGAGGGTGTGGAGGGCAGTGTCACGCGATAGCGGTCGTATCGGACATCCGGATGACCGCGGGGGGACCCGACGGTATCCCGTCGGTTAGATTGGAGCGCTGTGACGGGGATAGGGGAGCTTCGGCAGACGGTGATGGTATCGGCCGCGCCACGGACCGTGCGTGTGTCGGTTTTCGGGGGACGCACCCAGCTCGACATCGAGCTACCGGTCGACGTTCCCGTCGTCAACATCGTCCCCGAGCTCGCGGCGCTGATCGCCTCACGGGATGTCAGGCGTGAAGACGAGCCGAACGGCATACCCAACAAGCGGGATCGTTGGGTGCTGACCCGGCTGGCCAACGGGCGCGAGGTCCGCGGCGACCAGACGTTGGCGATGGCGGGTTCGCATGACGGTGACCTGCTGAGCCTGCGCGCCGAACGCGCACTGAAACCACCCGAACTGTTCGACGACGTCGTCGACGCGGTGGCCCGACTCAACCGCGAAGGGTACCCGGCGTGGGGTCCCCGCGCCGCCCGGGTGATGGCTTTTGTCGGATTGGCGCTGACCGTCGCAGTGTGTGACGTGCTTCTGTTCGGCGACTTCGGCCTGGCCCAGCGCACCGCCCTGGCCTACCAAACGTCCGGCGTGGTCGTGGCTCTGGTCGTCGCCGCCGTCGTCGCCCGCCGTTACTACGCCGAGCAGCCGATCGCCGCCGCATTGGGGTGGGCGGCGCTACCGCTGATCTTCGGGGTGGCGTCGGTCGGTGTGGGACACCTGCCCGCCGGAATGAGTGCCTGGGAACCGGCCATCGTGTGCGGCGTCATGATCATCTCCGCAATGGGCGGCGGCATGGTCATCCGCGCCGGCCACATCGGATACGTGAGCGTGGCGGTAGGGTTCGCTCTCTGCGCGGTGGTCGCCGTCGCGCACGCCGCCTTCCACTGGACCGACCAGGTCTCGGGCACGGTTCTGGCCACCTGCGGTCTGCTGTTCGCGGTGGGCGCCGATCCGCTCCTCGCGAGCCTGCGCCGACGTCGTCCACCCGTCGCCCCGCCCACGTCGCCAGCCGATCCCAACGCGGGCACGTCTGAGTTGTTCACCAACCCATTCGACCGTGCCGAGCCCAGTGAGCGGCAGCGCCGGGTGGCGGCCGGTGCGCGTGCGCAAGTCCCCACGGCCGAGGCCGTGGCCGAGTCCGTGGAGCGCGCCCGCGCCACGCGATCCGCCTTCTACGTAGGTGCCGTGGCCACCGCGATCACCGGCACGGCGATCGCGGCCTTCGCTGCCGACTCCACCCCGTGGGCGGTCATCGTGTTCAACACCCTCGTCGCGGCTGCAGTGATGCTGCGCAGCGCTCGCAAACTGCCGTTCCTGCCGTCGGCGTTGCTGCTGTTCGGTGGGGTCGCGATCCTGGTGATCACCGCCCTGTCGTTACGGACGGCGCCGTCGCTGATGTATGCCGTCTCCGCGCTGTGTCTGCTCGCGCTGGTGGTCGCCGGCGTGGTCTTCGGGGTGTTCGCCACAGATCGGCAGTCGCCGCGATGGGCGCGACTCGCCGACCACCTGGACTACATCGCGCTCGCAGCGGTCCTCCCCGCGTTGGCGTGGGCGATCGGCCTCTATGCAATGGTCGTCGGGGGATGACCCTGTCCATCCGTGTACGTCGCGCGACAGTGATGGTCGCCAACCTGGCGACGGTCGCCATCTTGGTCCTCGCCGGTGCCGGACCCGCTGCCGCATTGGCTCCGCCGCGGATCGCCGCGGGCGGTGCACCCAACGGTCCGGTGGGCCCCACCGACAAGACCAAACAGCAACAGCAGTGCGCCACACCGGTGCTCGCCGCCGGCACCGATGTATCACAAGTCGACCCGACGGGCTTCGTCCTGGACTACCGCGCCGCCTGGACATACAGCACCGGGGCGGGACAGACGGTCGCGGTCATCGACACCGGTGTGCATCCGCAACCCCGTCTCCGTAAGGTGATCGGCGGTGGTGACTACGTCGGAAGCGGAGACGGACTGACCGACTGCGATTCACACGGCACCCTGGTCGCCGGACTCATCGCGGCACGACCGTCGACCTCTGACAGCTTCAGCGGCGTCGCTCCCGACGCGACGATCCTGTCGATCCGCCAGAACAGCGACTCATATCAGGTCGACGGCAACAATCGCGACAACAGCGATTCTGTCTCCTCCGGATACGGCAACACCACCACGTTGGCGTACGCGATCACCCGTGCAGTGAGCATGGGAGCCACGGTCATCAACATATCTGCCGCGGCGTGCGGCACGGCCGGCTCCACCGTCGACGACAACGCCCTCGGACGCGCCGTACGTGCCGCCTACCAGCACAACGTCGTGGTCGTGGCCGCCGCAGGCAATGTCGACAAAGATCGCTGCCCGCAGAATCCCGGCGTGGACCCGAACGTACCGCGATCCGAAGAATGGTCGCGGATGACCACCTATGCGAGTCCGGCGTGGTTCTCCGACTACGTACTGTCGGTGGCAAATGTCACCGCTGACGACGAGCCGGCCTCCTCCTCATTGACCGGTCCCTGGGTCTCGGTCGCCGCGCCCGGCGAGAACGTCGTGTCACTGAGCAGCACCGGCTCCGGACTGGTCAATCGACAGGTCATCAAGGGTGCCCAATCTTCGTTCAACGGAACGAGTTTCGCGGCTGCCGTGGTCTCCGGGCTGGTCGCGCTGGTGCGCGCAAAGCACCCCACCATGACCGCCGGCGAAGTGATGGATCTGATCAAGCGCACCGCCCACACGAGTGGACGTGGCCCCGACATGGCGACCGGATACGGACTCGTCGACCCGGTCGCCGCCGTCACTGCCGAGAAATCGGTCGCGTCGCCGAATTCGGTGCTGCACAAGCAGATCGCCGGACCCGCGCCGCCCGACAAGACAGCTACCCGAACCCGCGACATCGCGCTCATCGTCGGTGGGATCAGCGTCTTTCTCATCGCCGCCGCGTGGGCGCTGTTCACGCCGCGGCGACGCATTCGTGATGAGAAGACCGCCTACCGCGACATCGACGACGACTGACCGCGCCGCTCGGGCCGCGCTTTCCACAGCGCATCGCCGGTGAGCGGTCTACGGTGAGGTGCGGCCGCCGAGGTTGACGCGCCGGACCCATCCGCGCTTGATCTCCGATCGGGGATTCCCATGGTCGACGCCGAGACGCACGTTGTCTTCATTCACGGTTTGTGGTTGCATTCCTCGTCCTGGCAGTCGTGGAGCGATCTGTTCGCCGAGCGGGGCTACATTCCGCACAGCCCGGGCTGGCCGGGTGACGCGCCGACGGTCCAGGAGACACGGGACCATCCCGAGGCGATCGCCGATGTGGGTATCACGCAGGCCTTCGAGCACTACGCGCAATACATCGACGACCTCGCGGCGCCGACAGTACTGGTCGGCCATTCGTTCGGTGGGATGCTCGTGCAGAAATTGCTCGGCGACAACCACGGGATCGCCGGGGTCGCCATCGACGCGGCACAGATCAAAGGTGTGTTGCCGCTGCCGCTTTCGGCATTGCGCGCAACATTTCCGGTATTCAAGAATCCGGCGAACAAACATCGCGCCGTCTCGCTGACGCCCGAGCAGTTCCGCTTTGCGTTCGGCAATGCGGTGAGCCGGGAGGAGTCCGACGCCCTCTACGAACAGTGGACCATCCCGCCTCCCGGCCGTCCGCTGTTCGAAGCGGCCGCGGCCAACTTCTCGCCGCAATCACCGGCGAAGGTCGATACCGGCAACAACGGTCGCGGACCACTCCTGCTGATCGAGGGCGGCCGTGACCGCACCGTCCCGCCGACGATCACCAAGGCCACCCGCAAGCAGTACCGGCACTCGACCGCGGTGACCGACCTCATCGGCTTCGACGATCGTGGGCACTCACTGACCATCGACAACGGTTGGCGGGAGGTCGCCGATTCGTGCCTGTCCTGGCTCGAGACACAGAAGCTCTGAACGCCGGGCTTCACGGCCCCGCGAAGAATCACCCACGCTGACGGCTGCCCACGGCCGTTCCCGCCGGCGCCAGCTCGTGGGCTACGAAATCCAGTGCGGCAAGCTGCCATACAGCAATGTGGTCGAGCATCGGGTGATGTCCACCGGGCACCGGGAGGTAGGTCGCGTCGACGCCGCGGTCCCGAAGTTCGTCGATGCCCTTGGCGGTGCGCCGGGCGAACGTGACGGTATCGGCCTCGCCGTGGATCGCGAGGACACGGGCATCGTCGTTGATGAATCGCCAGTCGGCGAATTGCCACCACGGCGCCAACCCGAGCACGCCGGTGACCCGCGGGTCGGCGGCGAGGCGCGCGGCGATCCGGCCACCCATCGAATGCCCGATCACCACGACGGGGACGTCGGGATGGTCACGGCAGGCCTGCTCGAGCGCGGCACGCGCATACGGCATGGGCGACTTCTGCCCACCGTTCCAGCCGTAGACCCGGTACCGCACCTGCCGGACGTCGACGGCACGACCGAAACGCATCCGGATCGACCAGGTGAACGGATACATCCGCAGCGCCGAACCCTGCCACGGCGAAAACGGACGGTAACTCGAATCGGTCCCGCCGGGCAGGACGAGGACGATCAACCGCGGATCGGCGGTGCGCACGGGCATCGAGGTCGCTCCTTACCGGCAGACGTAGCGGTGCTCCACGATAACCGTTCGGTTCCGGTCGACCCCGCCGACCGGTGCATCGGTGGCAGAATCGGGGATATGGCACATCCCCGAGCCGGCACCCCGGCACAGCCCGAAGATCTCATCGACGTGGCCGCAGTGGAGCAGGCCTACTACGACAAGACCCCCGATCCCGATGACCCGCTGCAGCAGGTGGTCTTCGGCACGTCCGGACATCGCGGCGCGAGCCTGGACTCCTCGTTCAACGAGGCACACATCCTGGCGACGACCCAGGCGATCGTCGACTACCGCACCGGCGCGGGCATCACCGGGCCGCTGTTCATCGGATTCGACACCCACGCGCTGTCGGTCCCGGCCTGGCGCACCGCGCTGGAGGTCCTCGCCGCCAACGAGGTGAACACGCTGACCGCCGAGGGCGACTCCTTCACCCCGACGCCCGCGGTGAGCCGCGCGATCCTGCAGTTCAACGCGGAGAATCCGGGCGTGCAGTCCGACGGCATCGTGGTCACCCCGTCGCACAATCCGCCGCGCGACGGCGGGTTCAAATACAACCCGCCCTCGGGTGGTCCCGCCGACACGGCCATCACCTCCTGGGTGGCCGACCGTGCAAACGAGCTGCTCCGCGCGCGGCTCTCCGGTGTCAAGCGCATCCCCTTCGAGCGGGCGCGGGCCGGCGAGTACGTCGACGACTACCCGTTCATGCTGCGCTACTGCGACGGATTGGCCGACGTCATCGACATGGCGGCGATCCGTTCGGCGGGCATCCGCGTCGGCGCCGACCCGCTCGGCGGTGCGTCGGTCGGGTATTGGGCCGCAATCGGTTTCCGATACAACCTGGAGAACCTCACGGTCGTCAATCCGACGGTCGACCCGACCTTCTCGTTCATGACGCTCGACACCGACGGCAAGATCCGGATGGACTGCAGTTCGCCCAACGCGATGGCCTCACTGATCGGGGCGCGCGACCACTACGACATCGCCACCGGAAACGACGCCGACTCCGACCGGCACGGGATCGTGACCCCCGATGCGGGGCTGATGAACCCCAACCACTACCTCGCGGTGGCGATCGACTATCTGTTCACCCACCGGCCCGGCTGGTCGCAGGGAGCCGGTGTCGGCAAGACCCTCGTCTCGTCGTCGCTGATCGACCGGGTCGTCGGGGCCATCGGCCGGCGCCTCGTCGAGGTTCCGGTGGGATTCAAGTGGTTCGTCGACGGCCTGCTGGACGGGTCCATCGCCTTCGGTGGCGAGGAGAGCGCGGGAGCGTCGTTCCTGACCTTTGACGGCAAGCCGTGGACCACCGACAAGGACGGCATCATCCTCGATCTGCTCGCCTCCGAGATTCTCGCGGTGACCGGCAAGACGCCGTCGCAGCGCTACCGCGAACTCGCCGGCGAATTCGGCGAATCCGCTTACGCCCGAATCGATGCGCCCGCGTCTCGCGAGCAGAAGGCCGTCCTCTCGAAGCTGTCGGCCGATCAGATCAGCGCGACCGAACTGGCCGGCGAGAAGATCACCGCGATCATGACCGAGGCACCCGGCAACGGCGCGGCGATCGGCGGGGTCAAGGTGACCACCGAGAACGCCTGGTTTGCCGCCCGGCCGTCGGGCACCGAGGACGTCTACAAGATCTACGCCGAATCCTTCAAGGGCGCAGAGCATTTGACGCAGGTGCAGCAGCAGGCGCAAGAGGTCGTCGACGCCGCACTCGGCTAGCGATGAGACCACTCGCGCCGCTGTCCGCTCCGATCGACCCGTCCGCCGCGCTGAGCCGGATCGCCTGGTTGCTCGAACGGCGTCGTGAGAGCACCTACCGGGTCGAGGCGTTCCGCCGGGCAGCGCATGCTGCGGCGCAGCTCGACACCGCCGATCTGCGCACTCGGTCGGAAGCCGGCACACTGACGGCCATCGCCGGGATCGGCAAGACCACCGCCGCCGTGATCGTCGACGCGCTTGCCGGGCGGGTGCCCGGATACTTGTCCCGGCTGCAGGACGAGGAGTCGCCGTATCCCGCCGGACCGGCCACCGACCTCGTCGCCGCAGCGCGCGGGGACTGCCATGCACACACCGACGCCAGCGACGGTGGCGCACCACTGGACGAAATGGCGGAAGCAGCAACAGCATTCGGGCTGGAGTGGCTGGCGATCACCGACCATTCACCGAGGCTGACGATTGCCAACGGCCTCAGCGCCGAGCGGCTGTCCGGTCAGATCGACGCGATCGGGCGGTACAACGATGACCCGGGCACGACGATCCGGTTGTTGCGGGGGATCGAGGTCGACATCCTCGACGACGGGTCCCTCGACCAGACCGACGAGATGCTCGAGCAGCTCGACATCGTCACCGCATCGGTACATTCCGCGCTTCGGATGGAACACGACGCGATGACGCGGCGGCTCGTCGCCGCCGTCAGCAATCCACGGGTCGACGTGCTCGGACATTGCACCGGCCGTCGGGTGCTCTCCGGGCGGGGGCACCGGCCACCCTCGACCTTCGATGCGCGCGCCGTATTCGAGGCATGCGCGGCCAACGGCACGGCGGTGGAGATCAATTCGCGTCCCGAGCGGGTCGACCCGCCGGACGAGTTGATCGACATCGCCATCGAGTTGGGCTGCCTGTTCGCGATCGACTCCGACGCGCATGCCCCGGGACAGTTGGAGTTCACCGTCCTCGGCGCCCGCCGCGCATACGACCACGGCA
Organism: Gordonia sp. DT219; assembly: GCF_049847065.1. Taxonomy (NCBI): domain Bacteria; kingdom Bacillati; phylum Actinomycetota; class Actinomycetes; order Mycobacteriales; family Gordoniaceae; genus Gordonia; species Gordonia sp. DT219. The sequence goes on from NZ_JBNCNR010000024.1 coordinate 7,547, forward strand.
TCGACCCGGACCGCATCATCACCACGTGGCCGGTCGATCGGCTGTTGAAGTGGGCGAGTGGCTGATCCGTCCGCGGGTGGCGAGTAGGTGGCGTAGGCGCGCTTCGCTCGGTGAGAGTACGACGGCATCATTCAGTACGTCGGCGGGATCCCAGGTGATGATCTCGACGACGTCGTGGCCACCGGTGCTCTTGTCCGGCAACGGTTTAGCGTTGTCGGGTGGGTCGGGTGGTTGCCGGTGGATTTGGGCGCGCACTTTTGCGAGCCCGGCGGTGAAGTCGGGTCCGACGTCGGGCAGTTTGTTGATGCGTTTCGGGTTGGGTGGGGCGCCGGGGGCGGCGTTGCGGCGCCACCAACAGCGGCCCGCCAAAGGTCCGTCGCGGTAGATGCCGGTGGTGTACTGGCCGAGGCGGTCGCCGACCATCCGATTGTGTTTCGGGCACGCCGGAGCGAGGTCGTCGATGTTGGTCAGGCCGCCCTTGGCGTAGTCGAGGGTGGCGTGGTGGATCTCCGAGTGCGCGGCCGGTTGTGAGCAGCCGGGGTGTGAGCACACTTGGCCGTCGGGTTTGGCGAACAACGCCATGCGTTGGCCGCGGCTGGCGAGCCGGGCGCGCCCGAGGTAGAGGGGGACGGTGGTGTGGTCACCGAACACGGCCAACCACGGTTGCGCGTCGGCGGCGAGTTTGATGACGTGTTTGATCGGCAGCAGGCTGTTGGTGGCTGTGACGCCGAGTCCGGTTTCGTTGATCAGGTCGGTGAGGTCGGCTTTGATGATCAGCTGCACCGGTAGTCCGCGATGGGAGTCGCCGAGTTCCCCCGACTTCAGGACCAGCTTCAAGACGGCATGCAGCGCATCGTGATTGCGTTGGGCCTGGCTGCGCGTGTCACGTTCGGCCGCGGCCGCCAACTTCTCGGGATCAGCATCTTGGACGGAACCCGACGGTGAGTCGGGGTCGTCGGGGTTGTTCATGCCGGGGGCGGCCCAGACGGCGAGGATGGCTTCGAGGTTGGCGCGGAACTCGGGGTTGACCTTCCCTTCCAACTTCGACATCAACTGCGCGTTCTGCCGGTTCAGATACACCTGCCGTTTCTGCTCACGGTCGGTGTCGTCGGTCAACTCACCATCGGGATCGAGGTGTGCCATCAGTCGGGCACCGATCGCCGTCAACTCCGCCGGGGTGTGCACACGGGCGTAGTCGGCCATCTGCTTTTCGGCGTTGACCTTGATGGCGTGGTCGACCTGATGCGGGATGTCGTCGAGGACGTCGATCACCACCCGTGAATGTGCGGGCCCGACCGCACCCTCGGCGAACGCCTCAGCGAGAGTCGGATATTTCGGCTTGAGTGGTTCGCCGGTCAACCCGTGATAGGTCGCGGTGGCGGTCATCTGCTTGCGTCGGCGCATCGGCTCCGACACGCGCAACCCGACGACCATCATGTCGGTCACCGACCGAAAACCCAACCGGCGCTCCGCATTCCGATCCGATAGTTCGAGGATCTGCCGGTCACCCTGGAACGTCAACCGGTTGATCGCCCGCTCATTGGCTGCCGCGACCTCCAACAACGACTCATCCGAACACTGCGACAGATCCGTCGCAGCCATCTGATCAAGGAGGGCATGCAGCAACGTCACCTGCTCATCCGGCGCGAGAGCCGGCAGGTCGATCGTTGTCATTGTCACCCCCCAGTGAATGCGATCAAACATCAGTTCGTCGCTGGTACGTTCGAGACTACACCCGGTATGACCGAATGGCAACTCTCCGACTCAACTCGATGAAAGTTTCTCGGTCGAACGTCGACCGTCTAGATGCGTGAGTCGCTGCGTGAGCCAAAAGTCTATGTCGCGCAATGCTTGTCGCCCGATCGGCGTGGGGTGCATGGTGAAGCCGTGGGGTGCGGATGGGTAGAGACGGAGGTCGACGTCGTTTCCGGCTGCGACGAGCCGGGCGAGCATGGCGAGGTTGTCGGGGAGTACCACATCATCCTCGCCGATCACGAGGAGCGCCGGCGGCAGGTCCCGCAGATCCGCGAAGACCGGGGAGATGTCGGCGACGGTGCGGTCGTCGACGTGTCCGACGTACGCTTCGATGAAGTACTCGTCGGCGATCGTTCGGCCAGAGGGGGTTTGGGCGCTGAGGTCGTAGCTGCCCGCTTCGAGGACCGCGCCGGTGAACACGGACGCGAGGCCACGATCACGGAGGCGCAGTAGCGTCGTCATCGCGAGGGTCGACCCGGCGGACATGCCGCCGATCGTCAGGGCAGTGGTGCCGAATCGCCGTGCGCCAGTGTCGATCAGCCATCGGGCGACCGTCTCACAGTCGTCCGGCGCGGCGGGCCACGCTGACTCGGGGGCGAGCCGATAGTCGACGCCGACGACAACGGCGCCGATGGCGTCCGCGAGCCGGGTGTTGTGGGCGTCGGTGCGGGCCGCGGAATCCATGTAGAAGCCGCCGCCGTGTAGATACAGGTGGACGCCTGACGCGGGTCCGTGCTCGGGGGTGATGATCCGGATCGGAACCCGATGTCCGTCGACCTCGACGACTTCTTCGACAGCCCTCGTGGGTGTGGCCGGGTCGACGGCGCGTGCGGCCCGCACGGTTGCCAGTTCGGCTGCAGTCCTCGGCCCGACCCCACCGACTCGCGACGCGTAGAACGCCTGGGTCGCGGCCAGGTCTGCCGCGGATACCGGCTCCCGTAGATGGGTCAATCCGAGCTTCATCGCACTCCCGTCACGAGCCGGCGTTCACCTGACGCCCTCAACCATAGGGGGCGCCTACGACAGGACTGTGGCGACAGGTCCGGGGCGACGGGACTGTGGCGACAGGACCGAGACGACGGGACCGGGAAGACGGGATCGGGGCGTCGGCCGTAACCCGATCGGCGTCATCATCCCCTGCCATCGGGTGATCGGCGCCGACGGATCACTCACCGGGTTCGGTGGGGGACTGGATCGCAAGCGTGCCCTGCTGCGTTTGGAGGAGCCGTCGGCGCAGAGTGCCGGACGCCTCTTCTGAGAACGGGGCCCGCGCGCCGAACACGTTCCGGGATCGGACTATTCGTGGTCGAGTGCGGCAGTGAGGCGACGTACGCCCTCGTCGATGAGGGGCGGCCGCAGGGTGGCAAAGCTGAGTCGCAGGTGCTCGCCGAAGTCGGCGGTGACGGCGAACGCCGAGCCCGGGACGAACGCCATCCCTTCGGTGACCGCGGCGTGCAGAAGCGCTGACGTGTCGACACCGGGCAGGCGCGCCCAGCAGAACATTCCGCCCTGCGGGGCATTCAGCTCGATCCGCCCACCGAGATGTCGGTGGAGCGATTCCACCAACGACTCTGCCCGCCTGCGGTATTCGGTTCGAAGGCCGTCGACGTGACCGGCGAGCCACCCGGAATCCGAGAGCAGATCCGCGGCCATCAACTGACACAGCGTCGAGCCGCAGAGGTCGGCGCTCTGCCGGAGTCGTTCGATCATTGCGATGATCGTCGGCGGTGCTTGCATCCACCCGACGCGCAGGGCCGGCGCAAGGATCTTGGAGGTGCTGCCGAGCCGGATGACCCGCTCGCCCGGGATCGGGTCGATCGGAACGCCGTCGAACCGCAGCGCGCCGTACGGGTCGTCCTCGATGATGAAGAACCCGTACTCCTGCGCCAGGCTCGCGAGGGCCTCCCGTGTCGCGGTGCTCGCGGTGATCCCGGACGGATTGTGGAAGTTGCTGACCGTGTGGACGATTCGGGGTCGCACGCCCGTCCGCAACAAGGACTCCAAGCCGGCGGTGTCGGTGCCGGATGCGGTGATCGGCAGCGCGACGATATCGGCGCGGACGGCCTGAAAGCACTGCAACGCACCGACATACACCGGGTCATCGACGATGACGGTGTCCCCGGGATTCACCAGTGCCGCCGCCACGAGGGAAAGGGCCTGTTGGGAGCCGTGAGTCACGAGAATCTGGGCGGCGTCGCACCCGGACAGATCGGCGATGGCCTCGCGACACCGTTGGACCCCGAGGCTGGGTCCGTATTGGAGTGCGGTGACCTCACCGATCGTCCGGTCCGCGGCGTCCGCGATCCGATCGACGGGGATGAGCTCGGTGGCCGGCAATCCGCCGGCGAGGCTGAGCACGCCGGGGCGTTCGGTGATGCGCAGCAGATCACGGATGGCGGAGCCGCGGATCGCGTCGAGCGCGAGAGAGGGCGGTGCGGTGGGCGACGTCATGGATACACCACTTCCGGGAGACGGGAGGGAAAGTGATGAGGGTGGTCACCGGGCAGGCGTCGGGGTGGACGCGTGCAGCCAGATTACCGCGCGATCGCCACATGATGAAACTGATATACCAATATGTGAGAAGCGCCTTTGGGTGAGATCGCCGGCGGGGTTGAGAACCGCGGCCGATGGGTATGTGCCAGATCGAGCGTGTGAGCGCTCGAGAGGAGAGCGTGTGAACCAGCAGGGAGGTGACGTCGTGGGCGAGGTCGACGCATTCGATCGTCTCGTCGCGTCGATCGACTATCCGGTGTTCGTGGTGACGACCGGTAGCCGCGACGGTCGGTCGGGATGTCTGGTCGGCTTCGCCACACAGATCAGCATCGATCCACGCCGATTTCTCGTCGGGATCTCGCGGTCGAACCACACGTTCACCGTCGCCGCGAGCGCTGATCATCTTGCCGTACACCTCATCTCGCGCGAACATCGGGAGCTGGCGACGCTGTTCGGTGGCACCACCGGTGACGCCGTCGACAAATTCGCGCACTGCCGGTGGACGCATGGGCCGTACGGGCTGCCCGTTCTCACCGACGCGGCCATGTGGTTCGCCGGCCGCGTCGTCGACCGGCTGGACCTCGGAGACCACACCGGTTACCTGCTCGAGCCGGACGGCGGCGGCGTCGCCACCGACACCGCCGACCCCGCGGCGTGGGTGAGCTTCGCCGACACCCACGACATCGACCCCGGGCACTCCGCGTGAGCGGCGGAGACGGCCGGCAGACGTCCGCACCGGACTTCGACGCGGCCGCATTCGCCGCCGGTTCCTATGCGGACTGGTCGGCGGGTGTCCGGACCAACATGGTGATGAGTCTCGACGGCGCGGTGAGCTTCCGGGGCCGGGTGGGCCCGTTGTCCTCGGCCGCCGATCGCGCCCTGTTCTACGCCCTGCGCGCGCTGTCGGACGTCGTGCTCGTCGGCGCCGCAACGGCCCGCGTCGAGAATTACGGTCCCGTCGAGCTCTCCGGTCGGCTCGCCGCGTTACGGGCCGAACACCGGTGGAACGGGGCGCAGCCGCAACCGCGGCTGGCCATCGTGACCGCGTCCTGCCGCCTTCCCCGACGTTGCCTCGGGGTGGAACCCTCGATGCGGCCGATCGTCATCACCTCCGGCCGAGCCGACACCAGTACGGTCGGCGACGACGCGGACGTGATCGTGGCCGGAGCCGACGAGGTGGACCTGCCGGCGGCGCTCGCAGAGCTGGCGGCGCACGGTTTGCGGCGCGTCCTCTGCGAAGGCGGCCCGACATTGATCGACCGGCTCGCCGAGACCGATCTGATCGACGAGCTCTGCGTGACGCTGACTCCGCAGCTCACCGCGGAGGCGCTTCCCGTGGGCAATGCCGCAACCGCGACAGTCAACCCATTCGACGCGCCCCACCGCTACCGTTTGCGGCATGCGGTCGCTCATGCCGATGACCTGTTCCTGCGGTACACACGGTAGCGGCCGGACGTCTCGATGCATGCCCACATCTCCGAAAAGTGCTGTGCGATCGCTCCATCGGCTACGCCGGGAAGAAGGAATCATCGCGAATCAAGCGATGGTCCGCGCCCGCGCGGTGCGCTAGCCTCTGGGTGATTCACCACGGGTGATTCACCACGGGTGATGCACTACAAGGAGGCAGCAGATGAGTGACTACCAGACCCGCTTGATCGTGCTCTCGACCGACGACCTCGACGAGTCGATCAAGTTCTACACCGAGACCTTGGGATTCGCACTGAAGTTCCGGGACGGTGCGCACTATGCCGCACTCGACGGCGGTGGCATCACCGTCGCACTGGCGACGGCCGTCGATCATCCGATCCACGGGCAGGTCGTCATCGGGATCAAGACCGATGACGTCGACGGTGCCGCCAAGGCGATCGAGGCCAACGGCGGCGGAATCGTCAAGGGCCCCTACGACGACGCGCACGAACGCCGTGCCGTGGTCTACGACAACAAGGGCAACGGGCTGGTGTTCTACAGCCCCTTGAGCCGCTAGAGCCGGGCCCGGCAACTCAGGCGAGGGCCTTACCCGGATTCATGATGCCGTGCGGGTCGAAGACACTCTTGATCCCGGACATGAGATCGGCGGCCACATCACCGATCTCGGTGCGTAGCCAGGCCCGCTTGAGTATGCCGATCCCGTGCTCGCCGGTGATGGTTCCGCCGAGTTCGAGTGCAGAGCCGAAGATCTCGTCGGCCGCCCGCCACACGGACGCGGGGATGCCGTCTGGTTCGCCCGCGCCGTCGGCTGCCCGATCGATGACGATGATCGGGTGCAGGTTGCCGTCACCGGCGTGGGCCATCGTGGCGATCACCAGCCCATGCGAGCGGCCGATCTCCTCGATCCGGGAGAGCATCTGCGACACCTTCGACGGACCCACCGCCACATCCTCGATGAGGACGCGCCCGAGACGTTCCAACGCGGGCAACGCATCCCGGCGCGCCGCGATCAGGTCGGTCGATCCGTCGTCGCCGGTCGAGACGTGGGTCGCACCATGGCGCCGCAGCACCGACGCGGCCCGTGCGGAGGCCGACGCGGCGTCGGCACCGTCGTACTGAAAGAGCAGCAGCGTGTTTCCGGCCGACCGTAGTGTCGTCCCCTTCCAGGCGTCGAGGGCGCGCAGGCACACCTCGTCGAGGAGCTCTGCCACCAACGGCACGACGCCGAGGTCCATCACCGCGGCCACCGCATCGCCGGCGGCCACGGCACTGCCGAACGTCGCAACGACCGTCGCGAGGTCGTCGCCGATCGGCCGCAGCCGCAGAGTGGCCTCGGTGATGATGCCCAGCGTGCCCTCCGAGCCGGTCAGCAGCGAGGTGAGATCCAGGCCCGCAACACCTTTGACGGTGCGGGTACCGGTCTCCACGATCCGCCCGCCGGGCAGCACCGCCTGGAGTCCGAGGACCGAGTCCTTGGTGACGCCGTATTTCACACACCGGAGTCCGCCGGCGTTGGTGGCGATGTTGCCGCCGACGGTGGAGATGGCGACGCTTCCCGGGTCCGGGGCATAGCGCAGCCCGACTCGCGCGGCGGCAGTGTCGACGGCTGCGGTCAGCACGCCGGCCTGCACCCGCGCGATCCGATCGGCGCGGTGGACCTCGTGGATCGCCGTCATCGCCTCGGTGCTGATCACCACGGTGCCGGTGCCGGCCGACGCACCGCCGGCCAGACCGGTTCCGGCACCCCGGGTGACCACCGGAACCCGTAACGAGTCGGCGATCGCGAGCGCGGTCACCACGTCGTCGGTGTTGCGCGCACGCACCACCGCGTCGGGCAGGCCGGTCGGCACGACCCCGGACCGGTCGGCGCGGTGCGCAGATCGGGTGGCGTCGTCGAGGGCCACCGCGTCGCCGAGGCGCGAACGCAACTCGGCAGCCGCGCGCTGCCCGGCGGTGATCTCGGTATCCGAGAGTGCGCTCACCGTGGATTCTCGCCGACGGCAGCCGGCCGCTCCGCGTCGGCCGACCACTGCGACCACGATCCGGGGAACAGGGCGGCCTCGAACCCGGCCAGCTCCAGGGCCAGGAGTTCATGTGCGGCAGTCACTCCCGAACCGCAGTACACGACCACTTCCTTCGCATCGCCGATCCCGAGGCCGGTGAATCGGCTCCGCAGGCGATCCGCGGGCAAGAACCTGCCGTCGGCGTCCACATTGTCTGCCGTGGGTGCGCTGAGGGCGCCGGGGATGTGGCCCGGTCGGGGATCGACCGGTTCGGTCTCGCCCCGGTAGCGTTCACCGGCGCGGGCGTCGACGAGCAGGACGTTGGGTCCGCGCCTGGCGACCGCATCGATGTCCCAGGTCGGCAGTGCGCCCGCAACGGCGGTCGCGGTGCCGGTGTCGGCAGCGGTCTGCTCGCCGGTCTCGAGGCGGTTGCCGGCGTCGCGCCAGGCCGACAGCCCGCCGTCGAGCACCCGGACGTCGCCGATGCCGGCCCACCGCAACAGCCACCACGCACGCGCGGCCGACTGCGATGCGTTGTCGTCGTACACCACCACCGTCGAGTCGGGATGAATGCCCCAGCGCTGCAACGACTGTGTCAGATCATCGATGGCGGGTAGCGGATGCCGACCGGCCGCGGCACTGGCCGGGGCGGCGAGATCCTGATTGATATCTGCATACAGCGCACTGGGGATGTGCCCGTCGACGTAATGCTCGTGTCCGCGGTCGTCACCCAGTTTCCACCGCACGTCGAGGATCACCGTCGGGGTGTGCTCGTCGAGCCGGTTCCGCAGGGTCGCGGCATCGATCAGCGCCTCAGGCATCTATCAGTCCTTTCGCATCCGGTACCGGTCCGATCACATCGGCGATACCGAGGTCACCGGGATGTGCTCCCGAACCCGCGAGGCGCCGAAGTGATTGCTGCACCCGGAGATTCGCCGGCGTGGGCACACCCAATTGCTTGCCCAGGAGCACGATCTGACCATTGAGATGGTCGGTTTCGACAGTACCGGCCCCGCGTCGCAGACTCTGCCACGTCGATCGTCGCGGCCCGTCCGTCCCGGGTACCGGGGTGGCCCGGAAGGCGCCGATGTCCAGCGCGGACTCCGTCCGATAGTCGGCGACGTCCCATCCGGCGGCGGCGAACACCGCGTCGGCCTCCGCCCGGACCAGTGCTTCCGCCCTCGCCCGCTCGGCATCGGAGCCGGCGAGGACGTCGATCGCGTTGCCGAGGTTCGACAGCAGCTTCGCCCGCTTCCAGCGTTCGATGTCGGGTACGACCTGTGCCCCGAAGTCGGCGCGGCGCAGGTCGGCGGCGACCGCCGATGCCGCCGCGTCGTCGCCTGTGGCGGAACCGTATTCGCCCAGCCACACCAGCCCTGCGGCCCCGGCCGAGTGCACCTCGGTGCTGCCGGGGACGACGAAGTTGGCCGGAATCCACACCGATGCACCGATCACGGTCGCGAAGTACCGTGCCGCCACGGCCTCGGTGTCGATCCCGTTCTGCAGGGTCACCACCGGAAGCGTCTCTGCGGCAACTGTTTCCGAATCAGTGTCGAGCCGGACGGATGCGCCGGCCCACTCCTGGAGAACCGTCTGTGCCTGGTGCGCCTTGACCGCGACGACGAGCACGTCGTCACCGGTCAGGGCGATGTCCGCCGGGCCGCCGATGACCGAGAGCGGTACCCGGCGGACCCCGCCGGGTCGGGCGTAGCGCAGCGGGCCGCCCGCCAGTGCCTCGCGCTGGGCGCCGCGGGCCACCACCACCGAATCGATTCCGGCGGCATCGAACTCCGCGGCGAGGGCGGTGCCGAGTGCGCCGGCACCGATGATCACATATCGGCTCATGTCGGCTAGCCCGCCGCCGAGGAGGTCGCCGGTGCCGCGGCCGGGGCCGATGGCGTGGCCGACAACTGTTGTGTCAGCAGCGTATCGAGGTCGTTCGTCCAGAGATCCTTGACGACGACGTGCCCGGGCAGGGCGCCGATCTCCTGCAGCGAGTCGGCCACACGCTGCTGACTCTGCACTGCTTCGGGAGTGGGCGTGTGGACCGTCGTCGGGCGCTGACGCTCTTGATTCTGGACCTGGGTCAGTGCGCTGTTCAGCGGCTGATGGGTGGCATCGGCGAAGGCTTGCGCATATTCCTGCTCGTGGCCGTTGCGGACATAGATCCACGCCCGGTTGATCCGCCCCAACAGATCTGCGACCGCCGCCTTCTTGCCGGCGTCGGAGAGCACCCCGTTGGCCGCCACCCACGGGAAGTTGCCCGACAGGATGTTCTCACCGGAGCCGATGGTCTTCGCACCGCCCTGGTGGGCCTGGATGATGGTGTTCCCGTAGCTCGCGAACGCGTCGATGGAACCGCCGTTCAGCGCTGCCAGACCCTCGTTGGGCAGGAGCGGTTTGGGCTCGATGTCCTTCCAGGTCAGTCCGTTCTGCTTGAGGAGCTCGTTGAGGAAATAGGCCGCGGTGGTGTTCTTGACGTAGCCGACCTTCTTGCCCTTCAACTGTTTGATCGACGTGATCGACGAGTCCTTGCCGACGATCACTTCTTGCAGCAGGGTCGTCGACGTCTGGAATGCGACCTGCTTGAACCGGACGGTGCCGCCCGCAGCGGCGAAGATCGGCGGGATCTCACTGGATTGTGCGACGTCGATGGCCTCGGACTGGATGGCCTGCATCTGCTGGTCGCCGCCGGAGAAGACCGGCCACTCCGTCTTGTAGGGCGTGTGGTCGAGCCCGGCGACCTGCAGCGCGGCATAGGTCTGGCGCCACCCGGTCTGGCCGATCTTCAGTGACACCGAGCTCAGGTCACCCGGTGCGCCCGAGGACGACGACGAGTCCGAGTTCGACGAGCAGCCGGCCGCCACGAGGGTGGCCGAGATGGTCAGGGCGGCCGCCACTGCGGACACGCGGCGTACGCGCGACGCACGGTTTCTTCGGAAGAGGCTGCGGGACATGGACGTATCTACTCCGTTCGATGATGCGAGCTGGTGAGTCGGTTGCTGACGATCAGCGCGGCGACGTGGTGGTGTGGTCGAGTGCGCCGAGTCGCGCCAGGATGTCGCGACGGACCTCGACGAATTCGGCGGCGCCGATATCACGTGGGCGGGGGAGGTCGACGCGGATCTGGTGATCGATCTTGCCCTCGTCCATGACGAGGATGCGGTCGGCGAGCAGGAGGGCTTCCTCGACGTCGTGGGTCACCATCAAGACGGCGCAACCGTGATCGGCCCAGAGGTCGGCGACCAGGCCCTGCGCGGTGACGCGGGTGAGGGCGTCGAGTGCGCCGAACGGCTCGTCGAGAAGCAGAAGGTCGGGTTCGCGGACGAGCGCACGCGCCAGCGACACCCGCTGCGCCTGTCCGCCCGAGAGCGTCTTCGGCCAGGAGTTCGCATGGTCGCTCAACCCGACCTCGGCCAGGTATCGGTCGGCCAGCTTACGGTCGGGGCGTCCGGGAAGGCCGAGAACGACGTTGCGCCACACCTTTTTCCACGGCATGAGTCGTGGCGACTGGAAGCCCACGGACCGTCGGCGGGGCACCTCGACGTCACCGGTGACCTCCCGGTCGATGCCGGCGAGGATGCGCAGCAGGGTGCTCTTGCCGCAGCCGCTACGGCCGAGCAGGACGACGAATTCGCCGGCCGCGATGGTCAGATCGAGTTCGTGGAGGACCGTGGTCTCACCGAAACGCTTGGTGAGACCGGACACCGACACGGCCGTCGCCGTGGAGATCGTCGCGCTCATCGGATCAGTTCCCTTCGAAGCCGGACTGCCAGGACAGCAGAACCCGGGACAACAGGCGGACGACCAGGTCGCACAGCAGGCCGAGAATGGCATAGACGACCAGGCAGACCACGATCACGTCGGTCTGGAAGAACTGCCGGCCGTTGTCCATCAGATATCCGATGCCGCTGGTGGCGTTGATCTGTTCGGCGAAGACCAATGCCAGCCATGCGGTGCCCAGTGCGTAGCGCAGGCCTACCAGTGCACCGGGCAGCGCCGCGGGGAGCACCACATGCCGGACGAGGCCCAGACGGGACAGGCCGAGCGTCTCGCCGGCCTCGACCAGACCCGAATCGGCGTTGCGGATCGCCCCATAGATGTTGAAGTACAACGGGAACACCACGCCGATGACGACCAAGGCGATCTTGGGTTCCTCGTCGATCCCGAACCAGATGATGAACAGCGGGATCAGACCCACCCACGGGACCATGCGCAGCATGCCCAGCGTCGAGTCCAGGAGATCCTCGCCGAACCGGAACAGTCCGGCGGTCACCCCCAGTACGACCGCGAGCACCGCGCCGATGACGAAGCCGATCAGCACCCGCATGCCGGAAGTGGCGATCGCCGAGGGTAATTCACCGCTGCTCCACATGGACACCCCACGGGAGAACACGTCTTGCGGTGATGCCAGGACGTCGGCGGGCAGCACCCCGGTGGCCGACGCCACATACCAGGCCAGCAAGACCAGCAACGGTCCGATTGCGCGACGCACATAGCGGGGCACTCGGATTCGCGACCGCCGGTTCGGGCCTGCGGTCAGGGTGACGAGTTCGGGCGCACCCGGCGTCTCGCCACGGCGCCGGGCCACGTCAGAAGGCTGCCGGAGGTCGGCATCGTGAACGGTCACGGTCACAGCGGACTCCTCGATCGGATAGGAACTGCGGGATACGGTTCCTCGAAACCCGTCAGGGGTCAAACCCCTGACTCACCGTGATTTCAAAGGCGCACGGCCACCGCATCAGGGGTTAACGTTCGATCCCATGGTGTCGCTCCATGTCCCGCACGACGTCATCGAGACCAACGATCAACGTCGCGACGGCTTTCCGTTCCGATCGGGCAGCATCGTCCTCGACTTCGTCGCCACGATCGCCAAACGCGACCTCGCCGATCGCGAACTGTTGACCGGTCCGGACGATCTCGCACGCTGGGTGCACGTCGCCGGGCTCCCTGTGCTCGAGAAGCCGGCCAGCCACACCGATGTCACCTATGCGCGGGAGCTGCGCGAGGCCATCCACCGGGTGGTGCGGTCGCGTGTCGACGACTCGCCGGCCGCCGCGGCCGACCTCGAATCGATCAACGGCGCGGCGCGCGGCACCCCGCCCACGGCACTTCTCGATACCGCCGGCTACGCGACCGTGTTCGCCGAACCCGTTGACGCCCCGGCGATCACGGCGTTGCTCGCCCGGGAGGCCATCGAACTGTTCAGTGGCCGCTACGCCCATCGGATCCGGTTGTGCCGCGGACACGACTGTTCGCTCTACTTCGTCGACCGGTCGCGGCCGGGTAACCGCGTCTGGTGCTCGATGGGTGTCTGCGGCGCCAAACAGAGTTCGGCCCGCTACCGCGCCCGCAGTCGTCTCGTCGAGCGCTGACCGGCAACGAACGCCGCTCACCGAACGCCGACACCCGGAGAACCCCCACTCGAGAAAGGTGCTTCCTTGACCATCACCACCGACGACGCGATCCCGGCGACCGCGTCCGACACCGTCGAATTCATCAGCCTGACGCATCTCAATTCGTCCACCGAACTGAACCCGGTACCCACCCGTGAGATCGACCTGCCGTTCTTCCGCAAGTACGTCCGGGCCCTGGAGGACGGCGGGTACGACTACACGCTGCTGCCGTACGGGTCGGCCACCGCGGATTCGTTCGTCCTGGCTGCGGCCGTCGGACAGCTCAGCGACCGGATCCGCCCGATCGTTGCGTTGCGGCCCAACACCACCCATCCGCTGGTGGCGGCGCAGAAACTGGCAACACTCGATCAGCTGACCGAGGGGCGCGCGGTGGTGCACATCATCTCCGGGGGCAGCGATGCCGAGCAGGCACGCCACGGCGACTATCTCACCAAGGAGCAGCGTTACGCGCGTTCGTCGGAGTACATCGACCTGCTGCGGCAGGCGTGGCGGGCGACCGAGCCGTTCGACCACGACGGCGAGTTCTATCGATTCGAGGATTTCGGACCGGGCTTCCCGACCTATGGTCCGACCATCCCGATCTCGATCGGCGGCTCCTCCGATCAGTCCTTCGACGTCGGCGGTGCCAAAGCCGACATCTTCAGCTTCTGGGGTGAGCCGCTGGCCGACATCAGGAGTCAGATCGAACGCGTCCACGGCATCGCCGCGGCAGCCGGGCGCACCACCCGGCCACGCATCTGGGTGACCTTCCGTCCGATCATCGACCGTACCGAGGATCTCGCCTGGGAGAAGGCACACCGCTACGTCGACCAGATCGCGGCCACCTTCGAGAAGTCGGTACGGTCGTCCAAGAAGCGTTTCGGCGGAGAGCCACAGAACGTGGGATCGCAACGGGCGCTGGAGTTCGCCCGCCGCGGCGAGATCTACGACCGGGCGCTGTGGACCCGCACCGCCGCGGCCACCAACGCGGCCGGCGCCTCCACCGCACTCGTCGGGACACCCGAGACGGTGGCCGCGGCGATCGTCGACTACATCGACCTCGGTGCCGACCTGGTGTCGATCCGCGGTTACGACACACTCAACGACGCCATCGACTACGGCCGGTACGTGCTGCCGCTGGTTCGTCAGGAACTGGCCCACCGGGCCGCGACCGGCACACGTGGGCGACTCCAGGCCGACAATCCGGGAGCCTTTGCCTCGCAAGCCGTTGCTGCTGGGGTTGCTGCCGGAGTGCGGTCATGACCACCGCGTCCGTCGAGCTGACGGTTCCCGATCTGTCTCCGGCGGCGTTGTCGGCGGTGACCGAAGAGGTGGCCGCCACCGCCGCCGAGTACGACCGCAGTGGCGCGTTTCCGGCGGCCGGCCTGCAGGTCGCCCACCGCGGCGGACTGCTGACCGCGACCGTCGCCACCGACTACGGCGGTCCCGGCCTCGGCCCCGCCGACGTCGCGCGCATCCTCATCGCGCTCGGGGAGGGCGACCCCTCGGTCGCCCTCATCACCGCGAATACCCTTGCCGGACACAGTGCCCAGGCGCTCGGGAGGCAATGGCCCGAGCAACTCTACCGAGAGCTCGTAGGGCGGTCGGTGGGTGAGCCGACGCTGGTGAACGCGATCCGCGCCGAACCCGAACTGGGGGCACCGGCGCGCGGCGGCCTGCCCGCGACTACCGCCACGCGTTCGGATGACCACTGGGTTCTCCACGGCCACAAGTCGTTTGCCACCGGCGGCACCGGCCTGGCCTTCCATCAGGTCTGGGTGGCCACCGACGACGGGCGGGTCGGGCACCTCCTCGTCGACGCCACCAGCCCCGGCATCTCGTGGCTGGAGACGTGGGATCACCTGGGGCTGCGGGCATCCAACACTCACGACGTCATCTATGACGGGGTGCGGGTGCCGCTGGAGAACTTCATCGAGATCCCGCGAGTCGACGGCGTCTATCGTGATCCGGCGGCGGCAGCCGGGCCCGGGAGTTTCGGACATCCGGCGCTCTACATCGGTGTGGCGCGTGCTGCGCGCACCGCATTCGTCGATTTCGCCCGTTCCCGCGTGCCGTCGGCGCTGGGGCGGCCGATCGCGACGACCGAACGCATCCAGTGTGTCGCCGGTGAGATCGACACGCAGATCGCGACCGCGGAGACGCTGCTCTTCGGTGCGCTCGCACGCGCCGAGTACGAGCCGGAGTTCGTCGCGCAACTGTCGGTGATCAAGGTGGCCATCGCGCGGGCGGTCACCAGTGCGGCCAACACCGCGGTCGCCGCGCTCGGCAATGCGGCTCTGACCCGGCACAATCCGCTGGAACGGCATCTGCGCGACGTGCTGTGCGTCCGGGTACATCCGCCGCAGGAGGACACCGCGCTGGTCGCCGCCGGACGGCGCGTGCTCGACGTCGGGTCACTGTCCGCTCCGGCGACATGAGCCGGTTGGCGCTGGGTTTCAACGCGCGGATCTCGTTCCGCACCGGCGACGACGAGCAAGGCCTGCGTGACGGGATCGCACTGTTCGAGGCCGCCGAGGACCTGGGCTTCGACACCGGCTGGGTGTATCAACGTCACTTCGACAACTATCTGGCCAACCCGTTGACGTTCCTGGCGGCGGTGGGGCAGCACACCTCACGGATCTCGCTGGGCACCGCCGTGATCGCGATGCGCTACGAGAATCCCATCCTGCTCGCCGAGGCCGCCGCCACCGCGGACCTGCTCACCGGACGGCGGCTGAAGCTGGCGATCTCCACCGGCACAGGAGATTTCGACTCTGTGTTCGGTGCGCCGGTCGACGATGCCCGCGCCGAGGCACAACGTCGCCTCGCCCGCTTCCTCGCCGCCATCCGGGGTGAGGTGGTCGGATATTCCGACGCGACCGCCGGCGGTGACGGCGGTGAACCGTTACGGGTCCGGCCGCACAGCGACACCCTGATCGACCGGATCTATTACGGATCGACGACGGTCGACGCCGCCGAACGTACCGCGCGTCAGCAGCTGAACCTCTTGCTGGGCACGATCATCAGCGAGACCCGGGGACTCGACTTCGCCGAGTATCACGCCTTGATGATCGACCACTATCGGCAGACGGTTCCGCAGCCGGCCCGCGCCCGGATCGGTGTCAGCAGGTCGGTCCTGCCGGCGACCACACCCGAATCGGCCCGTCGCTACCGGGAATACGACGAACAGCGGCGTCGTGAGGGGCCCGGCGCATCGCGCCCGGCCGGTGCCCTCGCGCCACGCGCGCTGCCCGACGGTTTCGCGATGTGCCCGGTGTACCACGGTGATCCGGCGCGCGTCGTCGACGACCTCCTGGCCGACCGCGCGGTGGCCGCGGCCGACGAACTGGTGCTGTTCCTGCCGCCGGAATTCACTGTGTCCGAGAACATTCGGTTGCTGACCGACGTAGTCGACAAGGTCGCACCCCATCTGGGGTGGCGACCACAGAGCAGCAACCGCCCCCTGACGAAAGGCGATCATGACGACATCCACAGCCGAGGAACTGCTCACCGGATGGCAGGACTGGCATGACGAACGGGAAGCGGCGGCCGCCGCTCCCCACGGTCTGACCTCGGTGGTCGGAACCCATTGGCTGGGCACCGAACCGGTGTCGCTGCCCACGGTCGCCGGCACTTGGGCGGTCGACGGCGACGACCGGGCGGTCGTATCCGGACTTCCTGCGAGTTCCGGGAGTTCCGCCGATACCCGCACACTCGCGGTCGGGGAGACCCTCGACCTCGGTGGGGTGCAGGTCCGTGCGATGGCCGGTGCGCGGGGGATCGGCGTCCGGGTCTTCGATCCCGAAGCCGACACCCGTACCGCATTCCTGGGTATCGACACCTTTCCGGCGGATCCCGACCGGATCGTCGAAGCCACCTACACCGCGCATGATCCGGCACCGGTGGTGACGATCGACCATGCCGACGGCTCGAGGACCGACGAGGTCCTGATCGGGCAGGTGACCTTCGATTTCGATGGTCGGCAGGTCGTGCTGGGCGCGTTCGACGCACCGGAGGGCCGGCTGCACATCAGCTTCGCCGACGCCACCAGCGGTGGACCCAATGCAGCCTTCCGTTTCCTGACACTCGATGCGCCGGACGCCTCCGGCCATGTCACCGTTGACCTCAATCGGGCGTACCTGCCGCCGAGTACCTTTGCCGCACACTATCTGTGCCCGTTGCCGCCGGCCGGCAACCGGCTCGACGTCCCGATCGCGGCGGGTGAACGGCGGGTGCAACGACGCGGCTGAGTGCCGCCGGGACCGCGGGGGCGGTCAAGCCCCCGCGGTGAGGTCGGAGTTCAGAGTGGCTGCGACAGCGGCACGTTCACGAAGCTCGGGTTGCTCGGGTCGAGCTGGATGTGTTGCGGTCGCAGCCCGGACTCGTTCAGCAACGGCCGCAACGGAAGTCCGCGTGGCAGATTCATCGCGAACACGTCGACGCGGAGCCGGTGGCCGGGGGCGATCCGCGCCTCGGTCGGAAGCAGGCCGATGTCGATACCGACCGGCTTGCCCGGCGTGACACGTTGCCGCGACGCGAGAGTGAGCGTGTAGAACGGATCGATCACGTCACCGTTGGGCGCGAACTGCGACTGACTGCGGTCGAATGCCCGCAGCGACGCCATGATCTGCCCGGAACTGATCACCTTGGACGTGCCATCGGGTGCCACGTCGTTGAGGGTGGCCGTCCAGTAGCCGTCGGTGGCGTCCATGACCGCGTTGAGGTGCACGTTGCTGTAACCGCTGACACTGCGGGTGCCCGTGACCGGTGGTGTGGTGAAGCTCAGCGCCGCACGTTCGGCGATGCGTGCGTCGTCGGCGCAGAACGGGAAGATGGCGGTGATACCGGCCATCTGTTGCGCCGAGTCCCGGGAGCAGAGGGTGGCGAGTCCCGGCGAGACCGTCAGCCCCCCGCGGGAATTCGAGGCGGCGGGGCTCAGGCTGCCGTCGCGGACCGCGTACGGCGCGGTGCCGCTGCGCCGGTCACCGAGGTACAGGCGCTGATGGGTCATGCCGGCGCGCGGGAATTGCTGTGCCGTGATCCAGGAGTCGCCGACCTGCTTGAGATTGACCGGTCCGTAGTCGTCGATGCCGTTGTCGTCACCCTTGAGCCACTTGTCGAACCACGCCTTCTGCAGGACGTCGAGTCGTGGTGGGGTGCCCGGATCGCCTTGTCCACCACCCATTGTCAGGTGATAGCCGTCGCCCATCATGAGCTGCTTCTTGCCCGGTGCAAGGGGAATGCCGTTGTACATCTTCACCTCGGAGTTGGTGAAGAGGTCGAACCATCCGCCGTAGATGAACGTCGGAGTGTTGATCCGCTCGGCGTGCGCGTCCCATGCTTGCCGTGGCGGTGAATCGCTGCGCAGCAGATCTCGTAGATAGCTGGGTACCGACGGGATGTCGGGAGTGAGCAACGCCGCGAACAGTTGCGGATAGAAGGTCGCCGGGTCGGAGATGCGGTCGGCGAGCCAGGTCCAGTCGAACGTGCCGTTGAGCATCGACGCCACGTTCGGGATCATCTTGGTGGTGTTGACCAGCGTCAGCCACGCCGGCAGGAATCCGACGCCCAGCGCGCCGCCCGGGGCGACGATGTCACGGATGAGGTCGCCGCCGGGTTCGACGGGGAAGATCGCCTTGAGGGCGGCCGGACGCTTGTTGGCAGCCTGGATCTGATTGATGCCCGAGTAGGAGACGCCCGACATCCCCACTTTCCCGTTGGACCAGGGCTGCTTGGATGCCCAGTCGATGACCTCGGTGGTGTCGCGCTGCTCGCGGTCCTGGAAGACATCCCACCGGCCCTCGGAGAAGCCGGTGCCCCGGACGTCGGCGACGACGTAGGTGTAGCCGCTGCGCACGAGGTCGTAGTCGACGGAGAAGTTGCGGACGCCGCCGTCACCGGCCGTCCGGGCGAGCATGTTGATGCCGTCGATGGGCGTGCCATGCAGATTGATCGCCGAGGTGATCTGCTTCAAGTAGGGCTCGAGGACCGGATGTTGCATGACGGCCGCGCTCAGAGCGGTGATCATCTTGGTGTACGGGGTCATGTTGACGATGACGGGCGTCTTCGCCCCGATCGGGTGCTGGCTGGCGCCGACCGGCCGGTAGACGTTGGCGCGCAGCACTTTCCCGTCGCTCATGCGGATCGGTACATCCCATTGGATGGACACGCCGGGGTGGGGGTGCGGACCGTCGTGGGATTGTCGCCACCGCTGGGCGGCGGTTCCGCCGTCGGGCTGCGAGGTGGCGGCACCCGCCGTCCCCGGAACGAGTAGGAGCGTGACCGCCGAGAGCAACGCTGTAACCACCACTGCACGAATTCGCATCGTCTGATCCCCGAAATCTTCTAGTGAGACGAACGGGCCAAAGCGTATCAGCGGAGTGGTCTGTGTCACCAGATGGGGTCCATCCTGGTTTCGCTCACATGTCGGAGGGCTTCACCCGAGATCGGTCGGGGCGATCCGGGGCCTTCGGGGCGTGACTACTGGTGGCTGGTGGCGGTCGGTCGCACCACGTAGACGACCCGGTCGGCGACATCGCCGGGCGGGCCGTCGGTGGTGAGGCCGTATCGCTGGGCGAGTGAGGCGAAGAATGTGCCAGAGGAGTCGTCGTCGATGCGTTCGACGACGCCGCGCACTTCGAGGTAGCGGTATGGCAGGTCCGGGTCGGTGATCGAGAACGCCACGTCGGGGTGGGCGGTCACGTTTCGGTACTTCTGGCGGGTCGTGGTGTTGGTGAAGTACGCGCGTTCACCGTCCCAGGCGAACCACATGGGATTGACCTGTGGGGTGATATCCGGGCGGGTGGTGGCGAGGTGGGCGTAGAGCGGACGCTCGAGGAGGTCGACGTGGGTGGCGGGGATCGTGGTCACGGCGGTGCTTTCGGTCGTGTCGGGTTGCCGGTGGTGGCGTGGTGACGGGCTGTTCGCCGGTCTATTCGCGGCCCGAGGAGATCCAGGCCGGGTCGGCGACGATGTTGCGTGACCCGGTGACCGCGTCGACCACCTTGTCCAACTGGGTCAGGTCGGCGTCGTCGAGCGCGAGATCGGCCGCGGCCAGATTCTCCAACAGCCGCGTCGTCGATCGCGTGCCCGGGATGGGGACCACCGGCAGTCCGATGCGGCGGCCCGACGCGTACAGCCATGCCAGGGCGACTTGCGCGTTGGTGGCCTCTCGCCGGGCGGCCACCTCGGTGATCACTTGTAGGACAAGTTGATTGGCGTCCCAGTTGTCACCGATGCGCGTGGTGTTGCCGCGAATGTCGGCGGCGACCTGCTTCCGCGTCAGTGTGCCGGTGAGGAATCCGCGTCCCAGCGGCGAATACGGGACGAAACCGATTCCGAGTTCGGCACACGTGGGAACCACATTCTTCTCGACATCCCGCGACCACAGACTCCACTCGCTCTGGACTGCCGCGATCGGGTGGACCGCGTGGGCCGCACGCAGCTCGGAGGCGGTGACCTCGGAGAGACCGAGGTGGCGTACCTTTCCGGCGGTCACTTGTTCGGCCATCGCGGCGACCGTCTCCTCGATCGGGACATCGGGGTCGCGCCGATGCAGGTACCAGAGGTCGATGACGTCGGTGCGGAGTCTACGCAAGGAGTTGTCGATGGAGTCGCGGACGTACGCTGCGTCGCCGCGGGTCGGTTTGGGGCTCTCGTCGCCGGGCAGGGGCACCCGCCCGGTGATGCCGAATTTCGTTGCGAGAGTGACCTCGTCGCGACGGTCGGCGAGTAGTCGGCTGATCAACTGCTCGTTGGTTCCGGCGGGCCCGTTGGTGCCGGGTGCGGGAGCGCCGTAGACGTCGGCGGTGTCGATGAAGGTGATACCGGCGTCGACGGCGGCGCTCAATACTGCCAGCGCGGCATCATCATCGGTGCCGCCGTAGACGTGGGTGACGGCCATCGCGCCGAATCCCAGTGCCGAGGTTTCGAGTCCGTCGCCGAGGAGGGTGGTTGCCATGAATGTGGCTCCTGTTCAGTTGATGTCGCCAGTGCGCTGTTGTTGGTCGAGTTCGTCGGGATCGGTGATGGGTTGTTCGGCGCAGTCCAGGCCGGCGTCGATGAGCCGTTGGTAGTGGGTGATCTTGGCATCGACGGCACCGAGGTCATCGATGAGTTCACGGATGCGCGACTCGATCTCCTCGCGATGATCCTCCAGGAGTCGCATCCGCCGACCGTGCGTGCGCGCACCCTGGCCGACCATGGTGACGAAGTCACGCATGTGGGCCACCGACATCCCGGTGCGCCGCAGCCGGACGAGCAACTCGATCATGCGGACGGTCGCGTCGTCGTAGCGGCGTACCCCGGCCGAGGTGCGCGGGACCGCGGGGATCAAACCTTCGGACTCATACCAGCGCAGGGTGTCGCGGGTCAGGCCGGTGCGCGCGGAAACCTCGGCGATGGACAGGTCGTCGGAAGAGGACATGAAACCAAACTAAGGCTTGGAGTGCACTCCAGGTCAAGAGGGCTCAACGCCGGTAGGGCCTTCACTATGGAGTTGTCAAGGTACGTAGATACTTCCGCGGAAGCATGGTCAGGTAGCGAGCGTGGTCAGGCGGCGGGTGTCAGGCAGCGTCGTCGAGACGTAGAGTGCGCCGGTTGTAGGCCGGTAACGGTCGTCGTCGGGGATCGACCGTGGCGGGCGGGATGAGCCATGGGTGCCGGTCGAAGCCCATCACGACATCCCACCCGGCGTCGTGTACGTCGTGGTGGCAGCTGGTGCATAGGAGGCATCCGTTGTCGAGGTCGGTGGCCCCGCCGTCAACCCAGCTGACGAGGTGGTGCGCCTGGGTGCGCGATGCGGGCGCACCACACTTGATGCAGCATTTGTCGCGCAGCAGCAACGCTTTTCGTTGTGATGGAGTGAACAGCCGCTTCTCGCGCCCGACATTCAGCGGAACCTCGTCGCCGTCGACGATGACCACGGTGATCCCCGCATCACAGCCGAGAGTTTTCGCGGTGGCGGGCGTGACCGATCCCATGAACTCGAGTGCGGAAAGCTTCGGGGTTTCGGCCGGGATCGTCAACAGCACCCCACCGGTCGGCTTGCACGACACGGTCTCATCGGCAAGGCCCTTTTGGGCAAGTTCGAGGATCGTTTCGAGCGCGTCAGCCCGTTTCCGTTCGACCGGCCGCGGATCATGCGAGCCGTCGGGCTGAGGCTTTGGCGCGGACAGTGTTTCGACGAGGCTGTGCAGTTTCTCCCCGGCGACCGCATCGAGGTTCGCGCGCACGTCGAGGCGCCCATCGCTGGTCTTGTGGTAGCCGAGTTCGTTGCTGGTCTTGTCTTCGGCGGCAGGTATGCCACCGGTGTCGTCGGCGAGTTCGTTGCCGAGTTGGTGTGCGTGCTTGCCGATTTCGGCGGGACTCATCCCGGACAGTGCTTGGGAGACGAGTGCGCGGGTGTGGTCGCGGCGTTGCTCGGTGGTGACGGGTTCGCCGGCGCGGGAGGCGATGTGGGTGAGTCCGCGGACGACGGCGTGGGCGTGGTCGAGGGACACCGACCCGTAGGCGCTGTGCTTACGGAGTCCGTCGATGTCGTCGGCGGTGCCGACGTGGACGAGCCGGCCCGCGACGGCCGGGGCGAATCCCATGGTGATCAACAGTTCTCGAACCGATCGGCCTTGGGGTGCGGTCATCTTGAGGCGGTCGAACTCGCCGGTCAGTTTCGCCGCGTAGTGATCGAGCATGTTGCGCAACGTGTTCAGTTGCTGCATCGCGGCGAAGGCTTCACGTGAGGTGAGGTCTGGACTGTAAGTACGGTCATCGAGAAGCCCGATAAGGTGCCCGTACAGTTCGGCCGAAAGAGTGGTGGTGTCGTCGATCATGGATTCCCCCCTGGATGATCTTGCGATAGGTTCAGTGTAGCAGAAAATTTGTTCGATGCGTAGGGGTTTGTCGACTAATTAACAAGGGCAGCAATCACTTTCGCAACACCAGTGAACAGTTGTCACAAACCCCGGCAGCGCTCCGGGCTGCCGGTTCCCAATGCCGTACCGGCACGGTGGCCGATGGCACCGACCCGCGTTGTCCCTCAGCCGCTGCCCGCCGCGACATTCCATTCACCGACATCGCGCTGTCCGAAAGTGGTGTCGCCCAACGCAACGGCACTGCCGTCGGCTCGCAAGCCCAATGTGTGTCTCGACCCGGCGGCGACGGCGACGATCGCGCGCCAGGTCGACACCTCACATTGTCCGGCACCATTCCACCCGGCCGCGACGACGGCGCCGTCGCCGCGGAGGCCGGCGCTGTGGGAGCGTCCGGTGTTGGCGGCGGTGTGCACATCGCCTGCGGCGACCGCCACGATCTCGTCCCACCCGTCGACGTCGCACTCACCAGAGTGGTTGTCGCCCACCGCGATCACGAATCCATCGGACAGACATGCGAGCGCATGGCGAGCGCCTGCGGCGAGCATCGCCACCTACTGCCCCGGGGCGGCGGTGAATTGCTCGACGCCGACGGCGATCTCGTGATGCCCGGTTTCGAGCAACGGCGTCAACGATGTGCCGCTGCCCATGAGTCCTCCTCGAGTCGAGTCGGCTCCCGCAATCGTAGGAGCTACGACAAGGACAGGACGGTGATGCGACGTCGCCGAATTCTCCGGCGGCCTATCCCGGCAGCAGACTCGGCCACACTGCCGCGGCACCCGCGAAGGGACCGACGCGCCCGACGGCGAGGCCCAGTCGCAACCGTGGCGGTGGTGGCGACACCTGCTTGCCCGTGCGCGGATCGATCGTATAGCCGAGTTGATACAGGACGTCGGGTTCGTCGGCCCCGTTGTACGACGCGAACTCCCTGGGCAGCGGGCTGCCGACCAACGCGTACTTCGGCAGCCTGGGGTCACCGTCGCGAGGGGATGTGACACGCCGGAGCATCATCGCAACTGCGCCACCCGGCTGCGGATACATGCCGGTCCGTTCGTATATCTGCACGCCGAGACCGAAAGCCGCGCTGTACGTGATGTCGTCGAGCTGACTCACGTCGTGTACGGCGGCGGGGGCCGGGGGTGCCGCAGACGCGGTCGATGCGGTCCCGGTCGCGATCGATCCCGCGAGAGCGACCGCCAGGGTGGCCGCCGCCATTCGTCGCCTCGTCTTCGCCCGCGGTGAGCCGGCCACAGGCGAGTTCTTCACGGTCAGGTGCTTCATGTGCCACGTCCTAACGTCGATGCCATCGGAGTATCTTGTGACGCTAACTAACTAATAGCATCGGGGCCTGCAGACGTTACGACATCTGATCCATCCCCGTATCCGGACTCGAAAGCCGCGTGACATGCCTGGTCTATTTTGTGAAGAAACCACTCGAGATCAAATGGGGCTGTTGTCGGCGCGCTGTGGTGGGCTTCCACACTCAGGTGTTCGGCACGACGAAGGGCAGGCCAGAAAAATCTGCCTGCCCTTCGAGAAGTGGAGCTAAGGGGACTCGAACCCCTGACCCCCACACTGCCAGTGTGGTGCGCTACCAGCTGCGCCATAGCCCCGTATTCAGTTCTCGCGCCCTCCAAAGGGCACTGGCGAAGTTACACCATCGCGTGAACGGGTAACAAATCGCCTTGTCAGTGCCGTGCGCCCCTAACCGGCCCGCTCGCCGGCGTCATTGGGTTTGCTTGGTGAGGATTGCCGCCAGCCAGGCCGGTCCGTTGGTGATCCCGTCGACGGGTTCGCCGTTGAGGAGCACAGTCGGCGTGCCGACCGCGGTGGTATCCATCGCCTTTTCGAGCTGCGTTCGCGACTGCGCTGCGGCTTGCTTCGCCTCGGCCAGTTTTGCGCCGGTGGTGATGCACTGCTGGGTGGGTGGCGTGGCCCCCTGGGCGGCGGCGATCTGGGCCAATTGTGCGTTGGAGTGATCAGAGTCGCCGTTCTCCTTGGGCTGGTCGGCGAACAGTGCGGAATGGAAGCGGAAGAACAATGCGGGGTCCTTCGCGTCGCCGACACATTGCAGCGCCCCGGCGGCGCGCTCGGAGTAGTCGCCCGACGCCGATCGCGAGTTCAGGAAGGTGAGCATGTGATAGCGCACCCGCAGCTTGCCGGTATTGACCGCATCGACGATCGCCTGCCCGGACTGCTTCTCGAACTGCTGACACACCGGGCAGAGGAAGTCCTCGAACACGTCGATGGTGGTCGTGGCGGCCGGCTCGCCGACGATCAGGGCGGCGTTCTCGTTGAGGACGGTGTCGTTGACCGGGCCCAGATTCTTCTTATTGGCATTCCAGACGAAACCGAGGACCACCAGGGCGGCGACCACCACCACGGCGACACCGATGAGTACATAGGTGCCGGTACTCGACGTCGAGCGAGGCCGATGACCTGAGGTGCCGTCGGGATGCCGCGCCGACGCGGCCGAGGGCTTCGGGCGCGACGCGTTTGATGTCTTCCGCCGCTCAGTCACGCACTCGACTGTAGTGGGTGCGGTGGGCGGGTAGTCCCACGCCCGCAACCCGGCGCAGGCTCACGTCAGTGCGCGGCCTCGAATGCCTCGAGAACGTTGGCCGGGATGCGGCCTCGGCTGCTCACCTCGAACCCATTCCGCACAGCCCAGTTGCGGATGGCCTGCGTCTGCTCCTTGCTGCGGGCGCCGCCGATCGTCCGCTTGGCGGTGCGCTTACGTGCTGACCCCACGGTGCGAGACACCTCCACGTACTTGGCGATCGCAGTCCGGAATTGCTGTGCGTGACGCGCCGAGGTATCGAACTCGTAATCCTTGCCGTCAATGGACCAGCGCACCGTCTCGTATTCGTCGAGAACGTTGCCGTCGACGTCGTCGATGATCTGCACAGACTGAACTTTTGCCATGAAACCCTCCGTTTACTCGCTGTCGCCACCGTGAATCCTCGCCTGCACGTTATCGAAATAGAGATTCGAACGGTGCCGGAACGGAAGCGTATTCGCATGATAACCGGGATTCAATAAGAAAAAGCTGAACGGTCCCGTTGTGAGCGCGGCCGGAGGTCCCACGCGACGAAAACCGCAGATGCGGTGCCGCGGAATGTGAAGGATTCCTCAGCTTGGGGTGGCGGGAGTCGTCGACGATTCATCCGTCTGGGACGTGGAGCCGGATTCGGTGCTGGTATCCATTCCCTCGAGGCCGAGCAGTGCGCGCGGGGCTCGCTCATTGGCGTAGATCTTGCGGTAACCCGTTGCGGTGACGGCGAATCCGGTCTTCGAGCTCGACTCGAGGCAATATGTTCCGTCCGGCGACACCAGGCAGGAGAATCGATCGATCGCGATGGTGGTGCCGAAATCGACGATTGCACTCCGGTACAGCACCGGGTACTCGTTCGCGCACGCGCCATGGGTGGGTCCATTGGAGCTCAAGGTGATCAGGTTACCCGCCCATTTGCAGCTCGCCGGTGCCGACGCCGGGCGGCTGCCGCGTGAATCGGCGTCGTTGATCCGGCAGGCGAGCGTGCCACGACCGTTGGTGCCGGTCGAACAGCTGAGGTTGCGGTCGGGGGTGGAGAAATGGAAACCAGAGCTTTCCTCCAGCGGGTCCGTCGGTCCGGTTGCGCCATCGTGATAGCTGGAATTGTCGGCGCGCGGTGCGAGCGAGATCACCCGCCCGAGGCTCCAGTCCGGCAATTCGGTGGCGGTATCGGTAATCGACGAACTCGTCGTCGGCACGGTCGTCGTCTCCGATTGCGTGGTCAATTGATCGGTCGGTGGGAGCACGATCGTCGAAGGGCCGTTGTCGGCGCCAAGCGAGCATGCGGTGACGCCTGCGCCGAGGAGGATGACCCCGATGGCGGCGAGCAGGATCGCTGCACGTCGCTGCCTGCGCGATCCGTACCCTTGCACTGTGTCGACCCCCAAGATCGTCCTGTTCTACGCGTTCACCGCGTTGCCCGATCCCGAAGCGATCCGGTTGTGGCAACAGGCCATCTGCGAGTCGCTCGGGCTGCGCGGCAGGATCATCCTGTCACGGCACGGCATCAACGCCACCGTAGGTGGCGACCTCGCCGCAGTGAAACGGTACGTCAGGGCAACGCGTGGCTACCCGCCGTTCGCAGATGTCGACGTCAAATGGTCTGCGGGCACCGGTGCGGACTTCCCGCGGTTGTCGGTGCGGGTGCGGCCGGAGATCGTCACGTTCGGGACGCCCGAAGAGCTCGAGGTGGACGATGCCGGAGTGATCGGTGGCGGCCGGCGGCTCGATCCCCACGACCTGCACCGGCTCGTCGACGAGCGGGGAGAGGACGTGGTGTTCTTCGACGGACGCAACCGCATCGAGTCGGCGATCGGCCGATTCGCCGGCGCGATCACCCCGGATGCCGAGACCACCCGCGACTTCGTGCCGCTGCTGGACAGCGGCGCCTACGACCACCTCAAGAACCGTCCCGTCGTCACCTACTGCACCGGCGGCGTGCGGTGCGAAGTGCTCACCGCGCTGATGCGCAACCGCGGATTCGAGGAGGTCTATCAACTCGACGGCGGCATCGCGCGATACGGCGAGGAGTTCGGCGACGACGGGTTGTGGGAGGGCTCGCTCTACGTCTTCGACAAGCGGATGACCGTCGAATTCAGTGACCGTGCGCGCGTGATCGCGACGTGCGCGCAATGTGGTGATCCCACCAGCAACGTCTCGAATCATCCGGATCGGCTCGACCGTGAGCTCACGGTGATCTGTGATCACTGCCTCACCGCGTCCGGCGCTGCACCGGAGTCGGGTGAGCGGTCGGCGTCGGTGCGGCCGCGGTGAGGGGGCAGCGGTGAGCAGGGCGGCTGTCCCGGTGATCCTCGTCGCCGGCTTCCTCGGATCGGGGAAGACGACGCTGCTCAACCATCTTCTGCGAGCGGGCGGCGAGGGTGGATCGGTCGGCGCACGAATCGGTGTGCTGGTCAACGACTTCGGCTCGGTGAACATCGACGCCATGCTGGTCGCGGGGCAGGCCGACGGAGCCGTCAGCCTCAGCAACGGATGCATGTGCTGCTCGGTCGACCGAGATGGACTCGACACGGCCCTCGACACCCTGCTGCGTCCGTCGGCGCGGATCGATGCGGTCGTGATCGAGGCCAGCGGGATCGCCGAGCCGAAATCGTTGATCCGCATGGTCGCCGGCTCCGACGATGCGCGACTGCGCTACGGCGGACTGATCTACGTCGTCGACGCCCCGATGTTCGCCTGGACACGTCGTGAACATCCGGAGATCGACGCGCACGTCGCGGTCGCAGATCTGTTGGTGCTCAACAAGACCGACCTGGTATCCGACGACGAGCTGGCCTCGGTCCGTGCGGATGTCGTGGCACTGAACCCGACCGCGCCACACATCGCGGTGACCGATGCACGGATCGATCCGGCAATCCTCTTCGATCCGGTGTCCCCGCCGGAACCCGCCGAACTCGGTGCACCCCGGCAGCTCACCCTGGACGCGCTGCTGTCAGAGAACGAGGAATCGTGCGATCATGCCGACGACGGTCATCGACATCTCCACGACGGCTTCGGCTCTGTCGAGTTCACCTCACCGGAGCCGATGGATCCGCGCCGGCTCGCCGGCTTCCTCGAACGTCCACCCACCGGCTGTTATCGCATCAAGGGCGTCGCCCATTTCGATCTGCCGGGTCATCGGCAACGTCACGTCGTCCACGGGGTCGGCGGGTTCGTCGAGGTGCGGCGCGAACCGTGGTCGGGGAGCGCGCGCGAGACGACCATCGTGGTGATCGGGGCCGGCATCGATCGCGTCGAGGTGCATCACGCACTGAGGGCTGCGGTCGCCGATGCGGCGACGACAGCCGACGTGCACGGAATCCTGCACATCACGCGGCATCTTCCGGTGCGTTGAGCGGCCGATAGGCCCCGATTCGGCGCGCCTCGCCCCAGTGTCTCGGTCGCATGCCCGTCGAGTCACAGGTGGCTAACGAATACGCGTGCGGCCCGGCCCGCGATTTACGCACCTCGTGCGCGACTGTTTGACTGTGTGAAAGCTGTGGCTATTGTGGCCAGTGTTGCTGTCTGGACAAAGACGGCGATGCCAGAACCAACGACGCAGAGGATGCCGAACATGTCGATCGCCCGGAGACGAGGGTCGCGCACGCGACTCGCGGTCACGGCTGTGGCCGTCGCCCTGATGGCAGGGTCCGCGACGCTGACCGCCACCGCGGGGACCGCTCCCGCGACTGCTGCGCCGGCCGCGGGCACCAGCCTGGCAGGCAAGACGATCTTCCTTGATCCCGGACATCAGGGTGCCGCGGCCGGACACGACCTCGCCAAGCAGGTTCCTGACGGACGCGGGGGCAAGAAGGACTGCCAGACGACCGGTGCGACCGGCGTCAACGGGGTTCCCGAACACACCGTCAACTGGGATGTGACGCAGTTGGTGAAGGCCGGCCTGGAGAGCCAGGGGGCGCGCGTGGTGTTGAGCCGTCCCGACGACACGGGATGGGGCGGCTGCGTCGACGAGCGGGCCGCCGCCGCGAGCCGCTCCGGCGCGGCCGTCGCGGTCAGCCTGCATGCGGACTCCACGACGAACGGCGCCGATACGTCCAAAAAGGGATTCCACATGATCGTGCCGACGTTGCCGATCCCGGATGCGGCCGTCAACCAGGTGCAGAGCGGGCCCGGGCGTAAGGCGTCGACGATCATGCGGGACGCCTTCCTCAAGGCCGGCTTCCCGGCGGCCAACTACGCCGGCGTAGACAACGGCATCCAGACCCGTTCCGACATCGCCGGGGTGAACCTGACCAAGGTGCCGGCCGTCTTCATCGAGATGGGCAACCTGTCCAACCCGCAGGAGGCCGCGACGCTCGCCGCCCGCGACGGACAGCTCAAGTACTCGATGGCCATCACCGACGGCATCATCAACTACGTCAAAGGCGCTGCGGCCGGCCCGATTCCGAATGTGACGACGCCGTCGGCCCCCGGCGCCACGACACCGGGCACCACGACACCGGGCACCACGACCCCGCCCTCCGGTGACGACACCGAGCTGTCGGCGGTGCTGCCGTTCATCCAGCAGTTGCTCGGCACGAAAGATCCCGCGGCCATCATGCAACTGATGCTCACCCAGGGGCAGGATGCATCGGCGCAGGTGCTCAACGCGATGCTGCAGGTCATCTACGGTCTGTTCGGTGGAAAGCTGCCGATCGGCTGAGCCCCGGGGGTCGGCGGTTTAGGGTCGGTGTCATGGCTTTACGAGACCTGATCTGGATGGACCCGCCGGTACCGACGCTGCGTGGCCGCAAGGTGTTGATCACCGGCGCCGCCAGCGGTATCGGGCTGGCCACGGCCACCGCGGCCGCGCGTGACGGTGCCGAGCTGGTCATGACCGATCTGCACGCGGACAAGCTTGACGCCGCGGTCGCGGAGATCGCGGGCGCCGGTGGCGAGGTGCTGTTCCACGCGGCCGGCGACGTATCCGACTACGAGTGGGTGCGCAGCTTCGCCCGCGAGGTCGACGCCGAGGTCGGCGTCATGGACGTGGTGATGAACGTCGCAGGCATCTCGGTGTGGGGCACGGTGGAGAACCTGGAACATCGGCACTGGCGCTCCATGGTCGACGTCAACCTGATGGGTCCCATCCACATCATCGAATGCTTTGTGCCGCAAATGGTTCGCCGGGGCCACGGTGGTCAGCTGGTGAACGTGTCGTCGGCGGCCGGCTTGCTGGCGATGCCGTGGCACTCGGCATACAGTGCGTCCAAATTCGGTATCCGGGGTGTTTCCGAAGTGCTGAGATTCGACCTGCGCCGCCATCGCATCGGGGTATCGCTGGTGTGCCCGGGAGCGGTCGCCACACCGCTGGTGAACACCGTCGAGATAGTCGGCGTCGACCGCAACGATCCGCGGGTATCGAAGCAGATCGACAACTTCCACCGCGTCGCGGCATCCCCGGAGAAAGCTGCCGCCGCGATCATCAAGGGCGTCAAGAAGAATCGATTCCTGGTGTACACCTCTTTCGACATCCGATTCGGGTATTGGTGGGCACGAAAGTTCGCCCTGCCGTATGAGATCGTGATGCGGATCGCCAACGACCGTTTCGCAAAACTCGCCCGCATCAGTGCGACCGCCCAGGGCGACGCGTCCCTCACCGATACCGACGTCGCGCGGGGTCGATGAGCTGTTGAGTGACAACGTCTTTCGCAAGACCCGCCGAGACGCCGACCCGGATTTCTTCGCCGCCGAGGCCGCCGGGTTGCGCTGGCTGGCGCAAGCGGGGGCGCCCGTCGTCGAGGTGCTCGCCTGCTGGGACTCCGGCATCGAGTTGCACCGGTTGACCTCCACCGCACCGGACCGGGAGGCCGCCGGAGTATTCGGTGCGGCGCTGGCCCGGATGCACGACGCCGGCGCCGACGCGTTCGGGTCGCCGCCGACGGGCTACACCGGACGGCAGTTCATCGGTGAGCGACCGCTGAGTTCACGCACCCACGACCGCTGGGGCGAGTTCTACGCCGTCGAGCGCGTGCAACCGTATCTGGAGCCGGCACGCCGGGCCGGATTCCTGAACGCCGCCGACGAGGCGCTCACCCGGCAGGCGTGCGACGCCATCGCCGAGGGCGCCTTCGATGACGACGAGCCGCCGCGGCGCCTGCACGGAGATCTGTGGAGCGGCAACGTGATCTGGACACCCGACGGCGTGGTGATGATCGATCCCGCGGCACACGGCGGGCACCGCGAGACCGACCTCGCGATGCTCGCGCTCTTCGGATGTCCGCAGCTCGAGACCATTGTTTCCGCCTACGACGAGACCACCCCGCTGGCACCTGGATGGCGTGATCGCGTTCCGCTGCATCAACTGCATCCGCTCGCCGTGCACGCGGCCGGCCACGGACCGTCCTACGGTGCCGAGCTGGGCCGGGCAGCGCGGGCGACCCTCGCGTTGCTTCGGTGAGCACCGCTGCGGACAATCATGCGGTGAACGCCCACACTCCGCCCGATCCCGCTGTGCTCGTCGTATCCGCGACCCGCTCGGAGGCGCGGTACGTGCCGACCGGCACCCGACTGCTGATCACCGGCATCGGCAAGGTCGCGGCATCGGTCGCATTGACCCGGGAACTGGCCACGGGGCCCGCGGCCGACCGGATCATCAACATCGGCACCGTCGGTGCCCTGCACGACCACCATCTGCCGCTCGGACACGACGGTCTGTTCCTGCCCTCGGCGGTGTTCGAGCACGACCTCAGCAGCGCCGAACTGCGCGCCATGGGCTACGCCGTCACCGATCGGTGGGAGCTGCCCGACGGTGACGGCACCGTCCTGGCCACCGGTGACACCTTTGTCGCCGACCCGGCACGCCGCGCGGAACTGGCGGCGGTGGCCGACCTCGTCGACATGGAAGGTGCGGCCATCGCACATGTCGCCGCGCTCTTCGGCGTGCCGTGCCGGCTGGTGAAGGTCGTCACCGACGGCGCCGACGAGGACGCGATGGATTGGCCGTCACGGGTCGACGACGCCGCCCGGAAACTCGGCAACTGGTTGGACGGAGACAATACGCCCTGACCTGCGGCCGGCCGGTCAGCCGCGGTTGCGCGATCGCGTCGACCGGTAAGGTGCCGCGGCGTCGGAACCGTTGCGGTCCGGATCGGCGGCGCCCGCGCGAGCCCGTGACACCGGACGCTCGCCCGCGTCGGCGGGAATCCGCGTCGTCTCCTCGGGTGTCACCCGGGAAGATCGAGCGGCGGCCCGGGCCGCGTCGCCTGCGCGGCGCCGCGGAGGTGCGCCCACGGTTTCCGTGGCGACGCCGCGCGTGGCGTCACCGGCACGCGTGCGACGTGGCGGCGCGCTCACCGGGTCGCCGGTGGTCGTGCCCGCCGCTGCACCGACCACCGAAACGCTCTTGCGGGTGGCCTGCCGTTCGTCATCCCGCGACTTGCTCGGGATGTCGGAACTCTTCTGGCGGGTCGTGCGTGACGGCTTCTGGCCGGTGTCCCGCGCTGCCTTGGTGTCCCGCGCTGCCTTGGTGTCCCGAACTGCCTTGGTGTCCCGAACTGCCTTGGCCTCCCGCGCTGCCTGGCCGGTGCGCTCCGATGGTCGCGACTCCGATGGTCGCGACTTCGAGCGGGTCGACGTCGATCGGTTGCGTGGGGCCGGTTCGGCCTCGGACCGGGTGCGTGCGCCCGCGCTACGGCGTGCGGGCGCACGGTCGGTGGTGCGCTTGTCACTCTTCGGGCGGGTGAGCTTGGCGTTCCATCCTTCTGGGCGGGTCAACACCCAGCGCAGCAGCACGAGGACCAGGGTCACGACGAAGGCGACCACCATCCAGGGGAAGTTTGCGGCGATCGGCAGCAGGACCTTGAGAACCAGCGAGCGCAACCCCGACGAACTGCCGGCGTTGAGGCTGTACAGGGCGAGGACGCCGACACAGAATGCGATGAGTGGCGGTTGCGCGGCAGCGGTGAACAGGGCGCGCCGGCGGACGGCGAGCGCGGCGAGACAGCATCCGACCAGCAGGCAGAAATTGAAGACCGCGCCGAGGCTGCCGTTGCTCTTGGCGTCGATGATGGCGCCGACCGCGGTCAGCGCCGTCGCGATGATGACGGCGCCCCACCAGGGGACCCCACGGACGGTCGGCAGCACCGACTGCTGGTCCAGGGGCACCGCGGACGAGCTTCGTTGCGGAAAGTGCACATGTCGACGGTACCGGGTGACGCACGATTTCCCGCCAACCGACGGGTCATGTTGGCCGATCGGCCGACCGGATCGGGGTGATGTGTCCGTTCTGTTCGATGTGTCCGTCGGGGTCTGCTGCCTCATGGGACACGGCGCCGCGGGGCCGGGCGCCGCGGACGGTGTCGTGGATCGGGCGCGGACTGGTCGGTTCGTCGAGATCGCCGAGTGCCTCGAGTGCCGCCAACCGCCGCGCGGTGACGCCCACCCGGGAATCGAGCGCTCCCACAGTGGAGTTGTAGGCATCCACCGCTCGACGCAATGAGGTGCCGACACGGTCGAGGTGGCCGAGCACCGACTCGAGCCGGTGGTGCAGTTCGACGCCGAGTTCGTGGATGACGGCGGCGTCGCGGGCCATCGCGTCGTGGCGCCAGCCCAGGGCGACGGTTCGCAGCAGTGACACCAGACTCGACGGTGTGGTGAGTACCACGTTTTTGGTGATGCCGAATTCGATGAGGGTGGGGTCGGCGCGGACCGCCCACTCGAGGACGGCGTCGGCGGGGACGAAGAGGACCACCATCTCGGGGGTGTTGTCGAACGCCGACCAGTAGGCCTTCGACGACAGCGATGCGATGTGGGTGCGCAGGGCACGGGCGTGGTCGGAGAGCAGGTCGCGACGCATTTGCGCGTCGTCGCATTCAGCGGCCTGCAGATAGGCCTGCAATGGCACCTTGGCGTCGACGACGATGTCACGGCCGCCGGCCAGGTGGACCACCATGTCGGGGCGCACGTCGCCGGCCACGTCCGAGTGCGCCGACACCTGGGTGCTGAAGTCGCAGTGACGTGACATCCCGGCGAGTTCCACGACCCGTTCGAGCTGCACCTCACCCCACCGCCCACGCAGGTGCGGCGTGTGCAGGGCGTTGGTGAGCGCCCGAGTCTGGTCGCCCAGCTGGGTGGACATCATCTGCATGCCACGCACCTGCTCGGAGAGCCCGGCGTAGGCGCTGGTCCGGTCGTGTTCGACCCGCCGCAACTCGTCGGCCATCTGCCCGACGAGCGACTGCAGCGGGTCGACGATATGGCTGAGCTGGGCCCCGATCGCGTTCGACTGCCGGCGCGCCGCATCCTCGGAGGCCGCCGCCAGTGAGCGTCCGACGAGATCCTGCGAGGAACGCAGCGCCGCGGACTCGGCACGTGCGGCGGCGACGGCTCCTGCCGACCGGCTCACGCAGGCGAGCCAGCCGAGGGCGACGCCACAGATGATGCCGATGGTGAATGCGATGACGATGCCGACCATGTCGGTGATGCTGCCTGCCGCCACCGACAGAACCGGAACAGTCGCGTCGCGGGTCACTTGTCGGCGGGCGGCGCCTCCCGGTCGATGAGTGCTCGCTTGATCGGCAGTCCGTAGCGGTAGCCGCCCAGGGCGCCGTCGCGACGCTGTACCCGATGGCACGGCACGAACAGCGCGGCGGCGTTGCGCGCGCACGACGATGCCGCCGCCCGGATCGCGGCCGGTTCACCGGCGCGCTCGGCAAGCTGGGAGTAGGTCACGGGGGCGCCGGCCGGAACATTGCGTAGCGCCGCCCACGACCTCTCGATGAACGGGCCACCGCGTTGACGGACGGTGATCGCGGCCGGGGCGTCGAATTCGCCGGCGTAGTAGGCCGCCACGGCGTCGGTGACGGCGACCAGGGTGGCGGTGCGCCGGAACTCGGCCGGGCTCAGCAGGCCGACCGGGCGCAGACCCCGGTTCACGAGCGCGACCAGATACTCGGGTGCATCGGTCCAGCCCGACGCGAGGACGACGGCGTCCTCGTCGGCGACCACGGTGAACGGCCCGTCGGGTGTCGACACCGTCGTCCAGAGGCCGATGCCGGTGGAAGTGGATGTGGGAACGGCGGTTTGGGCGTCGGCAGGGTCGGTGGTGATCGTTTCGGGCATGGGTACTCCTGTCAGAGGATGGTGCGGCAGAGCGTGGACCGGTCGGGTGAATTGCCGCCGGGTCCGGAATTGGCGGGGCCGAGGACGTCGGCGGTGGTTGTCGGTGGCAGCAGTCGATGACGCCACAGGTGCATCGAGGCGTAGGAACGCCAGGGCGCCCAATGTGCGGTGGCGGCGAGGTCGATCCCGAGATCGCGGGCGGCGTGCCGGACGACGAGGTCATGCCGAAGCAGGACGTCCGGGTCGCCGGTCACCTGCATCGTGACGTAGTCGGCGGTCCACGGGCCGACGCCGGGCAGGGCGAGCAATTGCGCATATAGGTCGGACGCAGCGACCCCCACGTGCGGTTCCACCGAATGCTCGGCAATTGCCGTCGCGGCCCCCACGATGGCAGCGATTCGCCTGCGCGGGCCGGTGAGGACGTCGTCGCCGTGTTCGGCTATTGCGGCGGCGGTCGGGAACTGCCGCCACGACCCGCCCCAACTGGTGGGCTCACCGAGCGCCCCGACGAGTCGTGTCACGTGGTGTCGCGCCGCCGCGACGCTGATCTGTTGGCCGATCATGGTGCGCAGGAGCGACTCGCCGCCGTCGAGACTGCCGGGGACGCGCAGGCCTGGTGCCGCGCCGATGATCCTCCCCAGAAATCGGTCGGCGCCAAGGGCTTCGGTGGCCGCGACGACGTCGGCATCGAGATCGAACAAGCGGCGCAGGCGGCTCACCGCTGCGCTCAGGTCACGCAGGTCCAGATGGTCGAGGCGCGCACGCAAGAATCCGCCGCCCGGGGTGACCTCGGCCAGCGCGGGGCCGTGCGGCAGACTGAGTACCCGTTGATACCTCCACTGGCAGTGCGTATCCGGGTGAAAGCTCTCGACACCCACGACCGCATGCGCGCCCAGATACCATCCGAACCACGTCGCATCAAAGGGCTCCCGGTAGGCCAGTCGCAGGGTGATTCCCGATGCCTGCCCGGGATTCGGCAGGGGATGTGCCGCCGACTCGACGTCACTTCGTGAATTCGTCCGGCGCAGCGAACGCAACGCACGCGGTGTCAGCCCGAAGACCTCCCGAATGGTGTCGTTGAACTGGCGAACGCTGGTGAAGCCGGCTGCAAACGCGATGTCGGACATGCGAAGTTCGGTGCACTGGATCAGGATTCGCGCATTGGTGGCGCGGTGTGCCCGCGCCAGGGCGAGAGGTCCGGCGCCGAGTTCGCCGGTGAGTACGCGGGTGAGGTGACGCGTGGAATACCCGAGCCCCGACGCCAGTCCGTCGACGCCGTCGCGCTCGATGACGCCGTCGACGATGAGCCGCATGGCGCGCGCC
Source organism: Gordonia sp. DT219 (assembly GCF_049847065.1). Classification (NCBI taxonomy): domain Bacteria; kingdom Bacillati; phylum Actinomycetota; class Actinomycetes; order Mycobacteriales; family Gordoniaceae; genus Gordonia; species Gordonia sp. DT219. Next base: position 44,427 of record NZ_JBNCNR010000024.1, read on the forward strand.
GAGAGATCCCGGCTCAGATTCCAGCGCGGTGATCCGGGTACCGCGTCGGGGAGACAGCGCCGACACGCCCGGAATCCGCCGGCCTGCGCCCCTGCGGCCGTCGTGACGAAGGCGACGTTCTCCGGTCGCGGTGTCTGTGCGGGGCAGGACGGTCGGCAATAGATACCGGTGGTGCGGACGGTGACGAAGAACTGGCCGTCGAAGCGGGCATCACGCGCTTGCAATGCGCGATAGCACCGGTCGAAGTCGAGGGTCGTCATGCGTCCACGATGACATCCTTCGCCGACGAGTTCTGGCGGGAATCGGCCATCGCGACGCGACGCCGACATCGTCGGACATCGTCGATTACCCAAAAGAGTGACGAAGGTAACACAACGTGCCACTATGTCAGCATGACCACACAGTTCAGGGGACCTCGACATCGTGGTCGGGGAGAGGAACTATCACTCGCGGACTTTCCCGAGTGGGCGCTCGACATCATGTACGGGCTGTACGGCCCGCAGACGGTCGACGCCGAACGTGAACGCCAATGCCGGACGCGTCCGGTCCGGACTCGGTATGACGTCGTGATCGACGGCGATGACCTCGACCGGCCGATCTCTCAGCTCGAGGCGGAGCTGATCGCCGCCGACGCTCTCGGGACGTTCCTTCTGCGCTTGCTTCGCCGACACCGGGACACGCCACGCCGGTATTGACGGCGCGCGCCGCGCCGAATCGGGCGCCCCGCAGGGGCGATATGTGAGGATCGTGGCGTGACCGATTCTGCCGATTCGCCACCACCGTCCGTCTCCGCTCCGACGCGTACGCAGGTGTTCCTCAGGGGGTTGCGGTCGACGTCGATCGTGGGACTCCAGTTCGTCCTCGTCGTCGCCGCGCTGTGGGTGGTGATGTGGGTCGTCGGCCGGTTCTGGGTGGCGCTGCTGCCGGTGCTGCTCGCGATCATCGTGTGCACGTTGCTGTGGCCGTCGGTGCGCTGGCTGCGCAGCCATCGTGTTCCGCCGGCGGGGGCGTCGCTGCTGATGATGCTCATCGCGGTCGGGTTGCTCGCCGGGGTGATCGGGCTGATCGTGCCGTCGATCGTCGACCAGTCACCTGAGCTGGCCGACCGGACGGTGCGGGGTGTCCACAAGCTCCAGGAGTGGGTGCAGGGTCCGCCGTTGAATCTGGGGGACGAGCAGATCGACGGACTCGTCTCGGCCATCACCAACAAGGTGCAGTCGAGCGCCAGCACCATTGCGGCCGGGGTGTTCAGCGGGATCGGCGCGGCGACATCGGTGCTGATCACCCTGTTCACCACACTCATCCTCGTCTTCTTCTTCCTCAAGGACGGGCCGAGATTCGTCCCGTGGCTGCAGCGCACGGTCGGACATCCGGCCGGCGGGCACGTCGCCGAGGTGTTGCAGCGGATGTGGAACTCGTTGGGCGGATTCATCCGGACGCAGGCCATCGTCAGCTTCGTCGACGCCAGCCTGATCGGCGCCGGCCTGTTCATCCTGCAGGTTCCGTTGGCCTGGGTGCTGATCGTGATCACCTTTCTCGGCGGCTTCATCCCGATCGTGGGTGCCTTCGTCGCCGGCGCGCTGGCCGTACTCATCGCGCTCGTGTCCAACGGTCTGACCTCTGCCCTCATCGTGCTCGCGATCATCATCGCCGTGCAGCAGCTCGAGGGAAATGTGTTGCAGCCGTGGCTGCAGTCGAAGTCGATGGATCTGCACGCCACGATCGTGTTGCTGGCGGTCACGGTGGGCGGCAGCCTGTTCGGCATCATCGGCGCGTTCCTCGCGGTGCCCGCGGCAGCGACCATCGCCGTCGTGCTCAGGTATATCAACGAGCAGATCGCCATCCGGGCGGGTGAGAAGCCGCCGCCGAAGGATGAGGCCACCGACGACGGCGGTCCCGGCGTGGGTGCGGCCGACGATCCCGGTGGCACCGGTGAGGCGGCCACCGGCACCGCCTGACCTCCGCGGCCGGTCACCCCCGCCGCGTCGATCACCGCCCGATAGACTGGGCGCCCGTGAGCCTCACCCTCGGTATCGTCGGATTACCCAACGTCGGCAAGTCCACCCTTTTCAATGCGCTGACACGCAGCGACGTGCTCGCCGCGAACTACCCCTTCGCCACGATCGAGCCCAATGTCGGTGTCGTCGAACTGCCTGACGAACGCCTCGGTCGGCTCGCGGAGATCTTCGGTAGTGAGCGCATCCTGCCTGCCACCGTGTCGTTCGTCGACATCGCCGGCATCGTCAAGGGCGCCTCGGAGGGCGAGGGCATGGGCAATCAGTTCCTGGCCAACATCCGCGAGGCCGACGCCATCTGTCAGGTGGTGCGTGTGTTCGCCGACGACGACGTCGTGCACGTCGACGGACGCGTCGACCCCCTCGCCGACATCGGCGTCATCGACACCGAGCTGATCCTCGCCGACCTGCAGACGCTGGAGAAGGCGATCCCGCGGTTGGAGAAGGAAGCCCGCAAGAACAAGGACACCGCCACGGTCCTGGCCGCCGCACAGAAGGCGCAGGAGATTCTCGATTCCGGGAAAACCCTTTTCTCGCAGAAGGATTCGTTCGATCTGTCATCAGTGCGGGAACTACACCTGATGACCGCCAAGCCGTTTCTCTACGTCTTCAATGCCGATGAGTCGGTGCTGACCGACGATGCGCGCAAGGCGGAACTCAAAGCGGCTGTGGCGCCGGCGGATTCGGTGTTCCTCGATGCCAAGGTGGAGAGCGAGCTCCTCGAACTCGACGAGGCCGACGCGCAGGAGTTGCTTGATTCGATCGGCCAGGAGGAGCCCGGACTGCGGTCGCTCGCGCGCGCCGGATTCCACACCCTCGGCCTGCAGACCTATCTCACTGCCGGCCCAAAGGAGTCGCGCGCGTGGACGATTCACAAGGGCGACACCGCGCCCAGGGCGGCCGGTGTGATCCACACGGACTTCGAGAAGGGCTTCATCAAGGCCGAGATCGTCTCCTTCGATGCCCTCGATGCCGCCGGCGCGATGGCCGCGGCCAAGGCAGCGGGCAAGGTCCGGATGGAGGGCAAGGACTACGTCATGGCCGACGGTGACGTCGTCGAGTTCCGGTTCAACGTCTAGCGTTAATGACGGTGTCCGTTACGCACTGGTCTCGTGATCAGATCGTTCGGCAGCAAGGACACCGAGCGCATCTGGCATGAGCAGTACGTCAAGCGCGTTGACCGGACGGTGCAGCGGGCGACCTTGCGGAAGCTCGAGCTTGTTCATGCGGCGAAGGACGTCGAGGACCTCAGGGTCCCGCCAGGCAACCGCCTGGAGCGTCTGGTCGGCGACCGGCGCGGGCAGCACAGCATCCACGTGAACGCGCAATGGCGTCTGTGCTTCGTCTGGAGAGATGGAGGTGCGGACAATGTCGAACTCGTCGACTACCACTGAGAGTGACCTGATCGAGCCGATCCACCCGGGAGAGATCCTGATGGAAGATTTCATCGAGGGCTTCGGGATCACGCAGAACAAGCTTGCCGTGTCCATCGGTGTGCCGCCGCGCCGGATCAACGAGATCGTGCACGGCAAGCGGGGGATCACCGCTGATACGGCGATCCGTCTGGCGCGCTACTTCGGAACGTCCGAGGAGTTCTGGATGAATCTGCAGTCGAACTACGAGCTCCGGCTCGAGCGCCGTGCACTGCGCGACAAGGTTGCTGCGATCACGCCGTTGCACGTCGCACGACCGGGCATCTCATCGTGATCTCCGGTCTTCCGGGCGTCGGAAAGACAAGCGTTGCTGAGATCGCCGCCGCGCGCACAGCCTCGGTGCATCTGTCCATCGATGCCGTCGAGGAGCCTATTCTCGCCTGCGGTTTGCAGAGAGGATGGCAAGTCGGCGTCGCCGCGTACGAAGCGGCTCGCGCGATGGCGGAACCGAACCTTCGCCTCGGTCGTAGCGTCATCATCGATGCGGTGAACGACAGCGAGGATGCCAGGCTGACCTGGCGTGCTGCGGCCGCGCGCACCAGTTCTCCTATCGACTTCGTACACCTGGTGGTCGCGGATTCGCAAGAGCATGAACGAAGGCTCAGCGGCAGGGATCGCAGTCTCGCATACGTCGGCGAGCCGACCTGGGCGGAAGTGCAGCGCCGTCGAGCCGACTATGCCGCGTGGTCCGATGAGGTCTTGGAGTTCGACACGGCAGCGCGGACTGTGGATGAGGTCGCAGACGCACTTTCCGCGCGGGTCGGCGCGAGATGAGGCCACGTCGTCGCTGATGGTTCTCCGTGCCGGAACTCGGTCGAGTTTGCAGGCATGTGCCGCGCAGTGCTCGACTCTGTGGGGGGATACCTGCAGGACCGCTTCATTGGAGGCGAGAAGTCAAGCAGCCTGTAGTGCTGTACGCGGGCAGCGATGCTGCAGTGGGAGTGATATCGCGATATCATCAAGGGTGGGAGGTGGTTTTGATGACGAACGTACTGATCCGTGGGCTCAGTGAGGCGGCCGTGGAGCGCATCGACGCGGAGGCGTCTGCGCTGGGGCTGTCGCGCAATGAGTTCCTGCGCCGGCGATTGGAGCAGGATGCTTCGGCCCCGGCTGCCGCTACGGTCACGGTCGAGGACTGGACTCGCTCGGCGGCGGTGTTCGGCGATCTTGCCGATCCTGACGTGATGGAGGCCGCGTGGCGATGACGAGCTGGCTGGTCGACAAGTCGGCGTACGTGCGCATGCAGGCAGGGCAGGCAGCCGACCTCGCCGAGTGGAACTTGCGTATCGAACGTGGGCTGCTTCGCCTCTCGGCCGTGACTCGACTCGAGCTGGGCTTTTCGGCTCGCTCGGGTGAGGCGGGTCGCGAGGCGTTCAGGTTGCCGCCGCTCTCGTTGATGCCGATCGAGCACCTGACACCGGCCATGGAGGAACGGGCGTGGGAGGTGCAGATGCTGCTCGCGGATCGCGGCCAGCACCGCGCGCCGTCCATTCCCGACCTGCTGATCGCGGCGACTGCGGAGAAGGCAGGGCTGACGGTTCTCGCGGTTGACAAGGACTTCGATCTGATCGCCGAGGTCACTGGCCAGTCCGTGGAGACACTCGCGCTGGGCTGACCGGTTGCGGGTTTGTGCCGTCAGGTCATGAGATGGCTGTATGTGCCGGAAATCGGTGGTGTTCCGGCACGGATAGTCGTCTCGCTTGGCTGCTGCGACCCATGGCGCTTGGCCCGATCGTGAAGACCTGATCGATCGGGTGAATCATGGGTTGCAGGCTCTGAAACTCTGCTGGCCTAGGTAGGCTGGTCGGCAGCCCATTTGTCGACATGTGGCGGGAGTTTCACGAAACTGCGGTTGAGCATCCGTTGAAGAACGAGTGAGTTCACGGTGTCGGCCCATCGGCCGACAGCGCCACGAAATGCTGGCTCACCCGCGATTTGCAGCGTGTATCGGGTTCCGCCAGTGACTCGTTCGAGGGTGTCGATTGTCGTGACAAGCACGCGTCCCTCTGTCAGTCGGAACTCCATTCCGTTCGGGGGGTCTAAGCGTGTGAACGCTCCGGTCCATTCGTCGGTGATGCCGAATGAGCGACTCGCCCCGTGCCAGACGTCGCCGGGTTCGTAGGGTGGCTCCTTGCCTGCGGTTGCGGAGACGATCCCGGGAATGATCGTGGGCAGATTCTCGGGCCGACTGATGTACCCCAGACCACGGCTACCGGATGCGAGAGAACAACGGTACTCGTCACGTCGGGCATGGGTCGATGGTATGACAATCCGTCCCGCCGGGCGGGCTTCTGGCTCGTGTGGCTCCAACCGGTGCGGGTCGTTGCGCCCGCCTGTACAGCGGGGCTTGGTCGTGCCCGGGCTCGATGCATCAGGTCCTAGCATCAGTGCAATCATCCTGATGAGGAGGTGATTGGCATGTCGTCGATCGTCGTTCGCGGACTCGACGAGTCCGTCAAGGCCCGGCTTGTCGCTCAGGCCAAACAGCACGGCCGCTCCATGGAGGCCGAGGTCCGTGAGATCCTGACCAAGGCCGCGACCCGTCCGAATATCGGGCTGGCGCTCCTGCAGGCTGGGCAGTCGGTCGGCGGCGTCGACGAGCTGCCGATTCCGGCACGTGATGACATCGCTCGGGCAGCCAGCTTATCGTGATCGTCCTCGACACCAACGTCGTCTCCGAGGTGCTCAAGCCTCAGCCCGATGCGTGTGTCGTCGCCTGGCTGGAGTCGCTGACCGATGACGTGGTCATCACTGCGGTCGCCCTCGCCGAACTCCTAGCGGGCCTCGGTCGGCTGCCTGATGGCAAGCGGAAGGATGACCTCGCCTCCCGGGTCGAGGCCGCGATCCGGTCCTATCGCGACACTGGATCGGTCATCGCTTTCGATGCCGGAGCGGCTTCCCGCTACGCCGACACCCTTATCGCGCGAGGAGCTGCCGGCCTAACGATTGCGACCGGCGATGCGCAGATCGCGGCTATCTGCCGGACCGAGGACGCGGTCTGCGCGACGCGCAACACGAAGGACTTCATCCATGCCGGAGTCGCGCTGATCAACCCATGGACGGTTGAGGAACAGCCGGCGTCGTGATGGCCTTATCCATCGAAACGCGGTGGAGTCGGCTTCTTGTTTTCCGGAGTGCCGCATGAAGTCGTCGCTGTCCTGGGACGAGTAGGTCGCCCTCATGGTCAGCCGAGGTCTCGCTCCTCCCCGACGAGGCCGCCTGCGCCCGTTTTGTCGCAGCGACACTGCTACCGGTTCTCCGGCTACGCCCGGCACTTCCAGCCGGGCTCCCACACCTCGGCGACGACGACTTCCGGCAGAGACACCACGTTCGACGAATTCCGCGCGGTCTACGATGCCGACGAAGTGTCCCGTCAACTGCGAAGGCGATCCGGAAGCTCGACAAGTCGACCGCGCGCCGCTTGCTCGATGCGATCGACTCACTCGCAAGCGACCCACGCCCGTCCGGGTGCATCCAGCTGAAGGGTGGGGGCGGTGAGTTCCGAATCCGCGTCGGCGATTACCGAATTATCTATGACATTCAGGACGATGAACTGGTGGTCCTCGTGGATCTCCTGACGTTCTTGTGGGTGGTTTACAGCCACGGCAACTCTGGACAGGCGCCGCCGCGGGTGAGTTCGGCCA
>NZ_JBNCNR010000025.1:0-51487 GCF_049847065.1 Gordonia sp. DT219
AGATCCGTCGCCGACATCGACCCCACCACACGCACATCAGCCTCAGCATCGACAAACGAGAACATCGACACCTCCCCTGAAGCCGACCGGCGAAAACCTGATGACCACAGATTATCGGCACCCACCGACAAAACCGGCCCGCACCAGCCGCCCCGACGGATCGGTCAGACATCGGTCGCGGTTTCCGAGAGTAATGTCTACCGATTGCACCGGGACACTGGAGATCCCAGACGAACGGCATCGACCCGGCCGCTACCGCCGAGCCCTCGCCGCCGCGGCCGTCACACCCGCGGCTGCCAGGCCCACGCCGGCGAGCACGCGGCCGCGGTGCATCGTCGCCCAGGTCTGGGGGCTGAAGTGCAGGGACCGGTCGTCGAAGTCGCCGTGCGCACCGTGGTCGCCCGCCACCGGCTCGTACAGGTTGTCCGCGAATTGGGGGTTCGGGTCGGAGTCGGTTTGCTGCGCAGAGAATCCCGTACGCCCGAGGTAGCGGTCGAGCAGACCTGCGACGACCCGGTTACCCAAGATGGTGCCAACTGTGCTCTCCCCCACCCACATCCGTGGGCGCGGGTGCTCGGCCGCGTACACCACGGCCCGCGCGGCGACCTTCGGCTGATAGATGGGCGGCACCGGTTGCGGGTGTTGTGGCAACTTCGAGCGGACCCAGCTGAACTGCAAGGTGTTCATCGCCGGCATATGCACCATGCATATCTTGACCCGGCTGTGGTCGTGGAGCAGCTCGGTCAGCACGCTCTCGTGAAAGCCGACCACCGCGTGTTTGGAACCGCAGTACGCCGACTGCAGGGGAATGCCCCGGTAGGCCAGCGCCGATCCCACCGAGACGACGACGCCGCGGTCTCGCGGCTTCATGCGCCGCAGCGCCGCGCGGGTGCCGTTGACCTGCCCGAAGTAGGTGGTCTGCGTGGCGCGCGTGAAGTCCGCCGGCGACACCTCGAGGAACGGCGCGAAGATGCCACCCATCGCGTTGTTGATCCACACCGTGATGGGGCCGAGGAGCCGTTCGATCTGTTCGGCCGCGGCGTCGACCTGCTCGTTCTCACCGACGTCGCAGACAATTCCCATACCTCGGCGGCCGGCGCGGCGAACATCGTCGACCGCCCCCACCAGCCCGTCGTGCCCTCGTGCAAGGACCGCCACGTCATAGCCGGCGTCGGCGAAGCCGCGGATGATCGCTCGGCCGAGGCCGGCCGAACCACCGGTGACGACGGCGATGCCCCTGCTCGATGGGGCGGCAGTTGTCTCCGCGATGGCCTCGGCAGCGAACTGTGTCATGGCACCCTCCACGTCGAACACGCGGCCGCGAACGTCGAGGCCGTTGGGTTCGACTACCCAGGAAGCGCGCACCTGAATCGTCGGGTGCACCACCGACCTACTGGGCGACCACCGACTTACTGGGCACTCACCGACTTACTGGGCCGGCCCGATCGGCTCGTCGCCGCGCAGGGTGATGCGGTGCATGACGCGGCGGTTGTCGCCGTAGTCGCGGTTGGCGTAATGCAAGGTGTTGCGGTTGTCCCACAGCACCAGGTCACCCAGACGCCAGCGATGCCGCACGATGTGCTCGGGCTTGGTGAGGTGCGCGTAGAGCAGATCCAGGATTCCGCGGCTCTCCGCGTCGGAGACGCCGTCGATGTGGGAGGTGAAGCCCGGGTTGACGAACAGCGACTTGCGGCCTGTCTCCGGATGCACCCGCACGACCGGATGGCTCACCGGCGGGAGTTCGGTGACTTCTTTTCCGTCCCAAAGGTTTCCGTGACCACCGCGGCGCTGCTTGAGGTAGTAGCCGAATTCGCGGCTGCCGTCGTGGACGGCGGTCAGCTTCTCGACGAGTTCTCGTACCGGCGCCGACAGCGATGCGTAGGCGAGTTCGGCGTCGGCCCAGTTGGTGTCACCGCCGTTGCGGGGCAACACAATCGGACGCAGGATCGAGCCCATCGGAGGGCGCGGCATAAAGGTGACGTCGGTGTGCCAGACGTCGGCGAAACCGTTGTCGGTGCTGTCGAGCGAGTAGACCTCGGCGGGTACGTCGCCACTGTTCCACACGGGGTGTCCGGCGGTCACATCGCCGAGGCGGCGGCCGAATTCGATGTGCGCGGCGTCGTCGAGGTTCTGGTCGCGCAGCACGATCACCTTGTAATCGATCAGGGCCGCGCGGATGGCGCGGACCTCGTCATCGGTCGCCGCGGCGACGTCGACGCCACGAATCTCGGCACCGAAATTCGGCCCGAACTCGTCGATGTCGAATTCGACGCCGGAGGCGACGGTCCCGGCGGGGATCGCCGAGACGGCGGTGTGCTCAGACGGGTCAGTCTGCTCAGAGGTGGTGGTGCCGTGGGTGGAGATGGTCATCGGTGTTCCTACTCGGATCGTGGTGAAGGGTGCGGGTTCCGAGGGTCACCGGCGGCGAACCGTGATGCGAACCGTCCGAGAAGCTCAACGACCGGCCGGCGAGGTCACTCCGGCGGGGTCGTGCTGCGGCGGTTGCGGTCATCACTCCTGTGTAGTCGCCGCCCGACGACTCACCCAGGGTTTTCCGCACCGTGAGTTGAACGCCCGATGGATTGCGGCAGATGGGTTGCGGCGAAGGATGCGAGGAGCGTCGCCGGGGGGGGGGGGGGTTACGACGCCAAGTCTGCCGGAGACGCGCCGACCGCCGCCGCTTTCACCGCCGAGGCGATCTGGCTACGGAGGACGGTGAACTCGGGCGAGTCGCGCACCTCCTCCGGACCGATCCCGGTCCTCGGTATCGGGGAGGTGATGTCGAGGGCGACCCGGCCAGGCCGTGCGGTGAGCACGACGATGCGCGATCCCAGAAATGCCGCCTCGTCGGCGCTGTGGGTGACGAAGACGTTGGTCCGGCCCAGTTCCGTGCTCACCGAACGCAGATCTTCCTGCAATGTCTCGCGGGTGAGCGCGTCGAGGGCGGCGAACGGCTCGTCGAGCAACAGCAACGACGACTCCCCGGCCAGGGCGCGGGCGATGGCCACCCGCTGCTGCTGTCCGCCGGAGATCTCCCAGATGCGGCGCTTGGCGACGTCGCCGAGCCCCACCCGGCGCAGCAAGGCATCCCGTCGCGCGGGCCGCTCGCCCTTGGGCACGCCGGCGTACTTCAGCGCCAGATCCACGTTCCCGCCGACGGTGCGCCACGGGAACAGGCGGGGCTGCTGGAACACCACCCCGGAGCTTCGCCCGGGGATCGGTTCGTGACCGGCCACCGCGACCTGCCCGGCGCTCGGTGACTCGAATCCGGCGATCAGCCGCAGCAGGGTGGACTTGCCGCACCCGGACGCGCCGACCAGAACGAGGAACTCACCCGGCTCGACCTCGAGATCGACGGGTCCGACTGCCGTGATCCGGTCGGCCTTGGACCCGTAGGTCTGCACCACACCGGCCAACGAGATCGCCGCCGTCGACGCCGGGCGCCCGGCACCCGGGTCCAAGTCGACGCCCGAATCCCCGTCTACGCCCGGCTCACTGTGCGGTGAGGACACCGGGCAGTCCCTTCGTGTAGACGGCCTGCTGGAAGGTCGAGGGCGGCGGCGCGCTCGGGATCTGCTGCTGCTCGGCGAGGAACACCGCTGCGCTGTGCAGGTTCTCGGCGACGTTGCCCGGCTGCCCGTCGGTGCCCAGCCAGGTGGGTGAGCTGATCTCGGCAGCGGTCAGGTAGGTGCCCTGCCGGAGCTGGTTGGCGGCATCCTCCGGTGTCGTACCGAGCTGCGCGGCAACGGCTTTCGCGGCGGCCTGCGGGTCGTCGTGAATCAGTACGAGGGCCCGCGCCTGCGCCTTGCGCCAGGTGTCGACGACGGTGGGGTTGTCCTTGGCGAACTGCGTCGAGACCACGCCGAGGTCGAGTGTCGGCTTACCGGCGGTGGCGAGCTGGCGGCTTGCGATCAACGTCTTGCCGTCCTTGCGCAGTTGGTCGAGAGTCGGCAGCCAGGTGTAGACGGCGTCGACGTCACCGCGCTGCCATGCGGCCAGCGACGCCTGCGGCTGCAGGTCGACGATGTCGACGTCCTTGGGATCGACATGCGCCTGCGCGAGCGCGGCGAGCAGGCTGTAGTGAGCCGTCGACGCGAATGCGGTGGCCACGCGCTTGCCCCGCAGGTCGGCGACCGTGTTGATCCCGGTGCCGTTGCGGGCGACGAGGGCCTCGTTGTCACCGGCGACGTCGAGGACGAACGCCACCTGATACGGAATGTTCAGCGGCGCCGAGAGACCGCGCGCGACCGGGCTGGAGCCGATGGCACCGAAGTCGATCTGCTTGGCGATGAACGCGGTGTTGATATCGGCGCCCGAATCGAACTTGGTCCACTTGATGTTGTAGTTCGGCAGCGCGTCCTCGAGCCACCGATTGTTCTTCACGATCAGGTCACCACTCGGAAATGACTGGTAGGCAAGGCGAATGGTCGGCTTACTCGAATCCTGTCCGGACCGGTCGACCGAGCAGCCGGCCATCATGAGCACTGCCGGGATGAAGGCGGCGAGCAGGATCAGCAGTGCCCGCACCGGTCTGTGGTGACGAGAGGGTCTGCGATTGCGAGGGGATGTCATGGGATTTCAGGCCTTTCCACGCCACGGCACCGTACGGTGCTCGATGATCCGCAGGATCCCGTCGATGATCAGACCGGAGATGCCGATCAGCGCTATTCCGACGAGTACCACGGGAGTGTTGTTGTAATTGCTTGCATCCTTGACGACACCGCCGATTCCGGGGATGCCGTTGAAGAGTTCGGCTGCCACCACCGACGAGTAGGCGATACCTACCGAAAGCCGGATGCCGGTGAAGGTTTCGGGCAACGCCGCCGGGATCACGACGTCGCGCAGCACATCTACGCGGCCGGCACCGAGCGCGCGGGCGGCCTCGACGAGCGCGACGGGGGCGGCCCCGACCGCGGCGGTGGTGGCCACCGCAGCCGGCGGAAGCGCCGCAAGCGCCAGCAGCGTGATCTTCGGGGCCTCGTCGATTCCCAGCCAGATCACCAGCAGGAAGAAGTACGCCAGCGGCGGCAGGGCGCGCAGGAACGTCAGCCACGGCTCGAGCACTCGCCGTACCGACGGGATCGACCCCATCACCAGACCCAGGACCACCCCGGCCGCGACTCCGAGGACCACACCGACGAGTACCCGGCGCAACGTCATGTACAGGTGTTCCCACCAGTAGTAGCCCGCATACCCGATGACGCCGTCGTGGGTGGTCGACATGCCCACGAAGGCTTTCCACACCGTGCCGAGTCGCGGGACGAACACCTCGCTCCACACGCCGCTGACCGCCGCCAGCTGCCAGAGCCCGAGGAAGACGATCAGCGACAGCAGCGGCAGACCCACCTGCAGACCCAGAGTCCGCAGCCGCGATCTGCCGGCGGCCTTCGCAGTGCCGGGGTCACCCTCCTGCTCGGGGGCGGAGGTGATGTCAACGAACAATGTCACCGGGAGTTTGTAGCGATCCGGACATCGATCACGCCACAGTTATCCTCACCGTGAAACAAAGTGTGCCCAGTACTTGCGGAACATCAGCCCCGTATGCCGAGCCACACCGCCAGCCCCAGCCCGGCGATGCCGACCGCGATCCGCAGCGGACCCGCGGGCAGACGTTTGACGACGGGCGGGCCGCACCAGCCGCCGGCGAGGCAGCCGAGGGTCATCGCGATCGCGGCCATCCAGTGCACCGGCCCGAAGATGGCGAACCCGATCGCGGCCACCAGGTTCGCGATACCGAGGAACAACGATTTCGACAGCGTTGCCCGCCACAGTGGTTCGCTGGTGAAGACCAGCGCCAATGCCAGCATCATGATGCCGGCGCCGGCTCCGAAGTAGCCGCCGTAGATCGAGATGGTGCCCAGGCCGACATACCAGATCCATGGCTTGTCAACATGTTTGGACGCGAGGTCGCGCAGCCGCGGCTGGGCGAGCAGTGCAACCGACGCGATCGCCACGAGGTAGGGCACCGTCGCCTTGAAGCTGTCGGGTGGCGCGACGAGCAGGATGACGGCACCGACGATGCCGCCGATGAGCGCGGCCACCCCGCCCTTGGCGAGTCGCCTGCGGTCACCGTCGAGCAGGATGCGCCCGGACTGACCGACGCTGCCGACGCCGACCGACACCAGCGCAACGGTATTGGTGACGTTCGCCGCGATCGGACTCAACCCGACGGCAAGCAACGCCGGATAGGTCACGATCGAGGCCATACCGGTGATGTAGCCGATGAGGCCGCCACCGAATCCCGCGACGATGAGCAGAAAGAATTCGAGGACACTCATCGGCCCGCGCGCCCACTCGGCGGGCCGGCGGTCGCGGTGTCAGTGCGCGAAATGCCGCGCACCGGTGAGGTAAAGGGTGATGCCTGCCTCGTTGGCGGCCTCGATGACCTCGTTGTCACGGATGGATCCACCGGGCTGCACGACGGCGCTCACACCGCCGGCGATGAGGACCTGCAAACCGTCGGAGAACGGGAAGTACGCATCGGAGGCCCCCACGCTCCCGCCGGCCCGCTCGCCGGCCCGCTGCACGGCGAGGCGAGCCGAGTCGACCCGATTGACCTGTCCCATCCCGACACCCACGGATGCCCCGTCCTTGGCGAGCAGGATGGCGTTGGATTTCACCGAACGGCAAGCACGCCAGGCGAATTCGAGGTCTGCGAGGGTGTCGGCGTCAGCGGGTGCGCCGGCGGCGAGAGTCCAGGCGCTCGGGGTGTCGCCGGCGGCGTCGATGATGTCGCGGTCCTGCATCAGCAATCCCCCGGTGATGGGGCGGGTCTCGATGCCGCCGCGCACCGGCGGCACCGCACGCAGGATGCGGATGTTCTTCTTGCGCTGCAGCACCGGCAGTGCGCCGTCGGCGAAGCCGGGCGCGATGAGTACCTCGGTGAAGATCTCGGCGACCTGCTCGGCCATCTCGACGGTGATCACCCGATTGGCCGCGATCACGCCACCGTAGGCGCTGACCGGGTCGCACGCATGGGCTTTGCGATGGGCCTCGCCGATATCGGCGCCGACGGCAATACCACAAGGGTTGGCGTGCTTGATGATTGCGACGGCGGGCTCGTCGAAGTCATGTGCGCTGCGCCACGCGGCGTCGGAGTCGGTGTAGTTGTTGTAGCTCATCTCCTTGCCGTGCAACTGCTCTGCCGACGCGAGACCTTCGGGACTCGACGCCGACAAGTACAGCGCCGCAGCCTGATGCGGATTCTCGCCGTAACGCAGGACCGACGAGCGGCGCCACGTCGCGCCCGCCCATTCGGGGAACTCGGTGCCCGTGGGCTCGTGCTCACCCTCGGCGATCGAAGCCGGCGGCGCCACCACGCTCGACATCCACGATGCCACGGCCACATCATAATCGGCAGTGTGCCGGAAAGCCTTGGCTGCCAACTGCTGTCGTTGCGACAGATCGAATCCGCCGGCCGCCACGGCAGCGATGACCGCCTCGTAGTCGTCCGGGTCGACCACGACGGCCACACTCGGATGGTTCTTGGCCGCACCGCGAACCATCGACGGACCGCCGATGTCGATCTGCTCGATGCACTCGTCCGGGCCGGCGCCCGACGCGACGGTCTCGGTGAACGGATAGAGATTGACGATGACGAGGTCGAAGGCCGCAACACCCAACTCGGTCAGCTGGTCGACGTGCGAGGCCTTGCGGGTGTCGGCGAGGATGCCTGCGTGCACCTTCGGGTGCAGGGTCTTCACCCGCCCGTCGAGGCATTCCGGGAAGCCGGTCAGCTCCGACACCTCGATCACCGGAACGCCTTGTGCGGCGATGGTCTTGGCTGTCGATCCGGTCGACACGATCTCGACCCCGGCCCCGTCGAGTGCAATGGCCAGCTCCGCGAGTCCGTTCTTGTCGTAGACGCTGATCAGGGCCCGGCGGATGGGGCGGCGGGAGGCGGCGGTGCTCGGTGCGTTCACGGAATGTGGGCCTTTCGTCCGTCGATGACAACTCCTCGGGTGACGAGATCCGTCACCACGTCGGCGAGCAGCACACGCTCCACCGATTTGATGCGTTCGTGCAGTGTGTCCTCGGTGTCGCCGTCCTCGACGACGACGGGAATCTGGGCGAGGACCGGTCCGGTGTCGACGCCCGCGTCGACGAGATGCACCGTCGTCCCGGTCACCTTGACGCCGTAGGCGATCGCCTCGGCGACCCCATGCGCGCCGGCAAACGCCGGCAGCAACGCGGGATGCGAATTGACGATCCGGCCACCGAATCGTCGAAGAAATTGCGGGCCAAGAATTTTCATGAATCCGGCGGTGACGATCCATGCTGGTTCGACCGCAGCCACCTGCTCGCTCAGCGCGGCATCCCACGCGGCGCGGTCGGCGTATCCGCCGATCGTGCACACGATCAGCGGAATGCCCTCGCGGCTCGCGATCTCGGCCGCCCGGCAGTCACGGTCGACGACGACCGCGGCGACGGTGAACGGTGCGTCGGGCGCGGCGGCGCGGGCGAGCAGCGCCTCGAGCAGTGAACCGGTCCCCGAGGCCATCACCACGATCGCCGCACGACCTGCGGTCGAGGCGTCGGGGGCAGCGGCAGTCACACGTGCGAGCCTAGTTGGCGGGCTCGGCGCCGACCTCGTCGGGGCCGCGGTCAGTGATTCGCCCGGGACCCAGATCCGGGGTCGGCGAATGACCAAGTGCCCTCGTCGACGTCGTCCGGATCGACCCGCGCCGCCGGCGCCCGGCGCCGCGTCGTGCCGTGCCGCTCCTCGGTGGCCGGTTCGACGGCATCGCCATCGGACGCGGCAACGAGATCGGGTTCATCGAGATCGTCATCGCCGTACTCGTACTCGCCGTCGGCCTCGAGATCCTCGAGGTCGCCGTCGTCCTCGAGGTCGTCGAGGTCGGCGGCGAGATGATCATCGTCGTTGGCGGCGTCTGACTCGACCTCGACGTCCAAGCCGGTCTCGTACTCGGCGTCGAAGTCGGTCTCGTTCTCGGCGTCGAGCCAGTCGTCGGCGGTGCGTGCGGTATCAGCTCGCCGGGAACCGGATGTGCGGGTCCGCATCGACGGGAGGAAGTGCTGGACCAGCCACACCGCAAGTCCCAGCGCCGCAATCCACCCGAGCGTGAACACACCCGCAGTGACCAGCGTGATCCCGGTGGTGCCGATCTCGCCGAGCGTTCCCCCGGCCAGCCAGCCGAAGATCACCATGGTGGTGGCAGCAACCGCCGCGGCCATCCCGATCGAACGCGCGTAGTTGAGGGGGTCGGCGGTACGGCACCGCCAGGCCACCCATCCCGCGATCAGTGCGGGCACGAGCAGACCCCACGCCGCCCACCAGACGGAGTGGGCCGGGAGGACGGCAAGTGCCGGTAGCGGTGGCACCGGAGCTCCGCGCACGGCGAACAGATCTGCCGACGCCGGTCCGACGTGTACTTCGGAACCGACGAGTACGGCGGCCGCGCCGACCATCAGGTTGGGCAGGTAGAGGATCGAGAGCAGCGTCAGTCCCAGGTAACCGTCGAAGTCGTATCCGCCGGCGACGAGGTCGCCGAGCGCGTCGAACCGCAGGATGAGCCGGAGCAGAATCAGCAGTCCGCCCGCGGCGACAAGCCCCAGCACCGCGACGAATCCGTAGCGGATGCCGCGCCGATCGGTGACGCTCAGTCGTGACGCCAGCAGTTCGGACCGACCGATCACCACACCGGCCGCGGCGGCCAGGCCCTGGACGACAAAGGTGAGGCCGAATGCAGCCAGCGCGTTGGGGCTCTGGATCGGCAAGACCGATGAGCCGTCCATCACCACGGCCAGCGCGATGGCGGTGACCAGTAGGGCACCGGCGATCGCCGAGCACACGACTGCCACGAACTCCGAGATCGTGTGCCGCGCTCGGCAACTCGACGCCACCACGGCTGCGGTACCGCCGGCCACCAGCAGGGTCGGCAACATCGGCAGGACGCCGATGGTGACGCCTGCGACGGTGATCGGCACCTGGTTGATCGCGAGCCAGCACGCGGCGACGGCGCTTGCGACTCCGGAGAGCCCACTGCCGGCCATGAGCAGGACCGCCAAGACGACCACCAGCGCGAGGACGACCGTGACCACGGGTACGGCGAACGCGACGAGGATCAGTTCGCGCGGACCGCGTTCGGGCCGCTCATGATGGGCACGACGGGCCTGCCGAGCGTCGCGAAGTCTGGTCGCGAGGTTGTCGGTGGAGGCAACGGTTCTCAACGTGGGCATTGGTTCGAGCGTGGCACGTGGGGTCCCTGAGGTGTAGGAGACGCGCCGCAGCCGCCCGCAGAAAGTACCCGAAACCACATGGCCGGTGCGACCTCCTCAACGAGGTCGCACCGGCCATGGGTCAGCAGTGTGTGGCGGTTCAGCCGTTGGCCTGCGGCGGCTCCGGCTTCTGGAAGATCGACGTGGCATTCTCCGAACCGGACACCGGCTCGGAACCCGGCGAACCCGACTGCGGATTCGCCGAGGCGCCCGGGGTGGACGGCGACGACGGCGCGGCATGCGCACCCTGGCCGTATCCCGTGTAGGCCGACGGCTCGTAGGTCGGCGGCTGGTAGGTCGGCGCGGCGCCGGACGGCTGGACACCGGCCGACGACTGCGCGCCGGGCTGCGACGTGGCGGCCGGGTAGGCGGTGGTCGCCTGGGTGGCACCCGGGAACGCCGAGGTCGCCTGCGGCTGCGAGACCGCGCCCTGCGGCTGCGACACCGCGCCCTGCGCCGCCGAACCGTAGCCGTATGCCGACTGGTCGGCAGCAGAGCCGTAGGCCGACGACTGGTCGGCAGAAGTGGTGTCGGTGTCGGCCTTCGACGTCGACGCCGGGCTCTGCGCGGTCTTGACGAGGCCGAGGTCGATGACCAGCCACGCCACGGCGATCAGGAAGATCAGAATCGAGAGGACCAAAAGGATGATGGCACCCGCGCCGTGCCCGACCGAATAGTTCGACGAGGAGGGCGTCTCGAACCCGGCATAGCTGACGATGGTGACCAGCACCCCCGCAGTTGCCCCGGCGGCGACGAGCGGCGCCACCCGGTAGGACTTGATCAGACCGGTGAAAGCGATGAAGCCGGTGGCCACCACAAGGACGTAGGCCCCGACGAACTCGGTCTGGAAAAGTCGCTGCGAAGTCGCGACGGCGCTCGGCCCGCTGATCGTCCAGCCGGCCGCGAATCCACAGAAGAGCAGGACGACGCCGAGGAAACCGATGGTGGCGGCGAGGACGGGCGCCACGATCGGCGGCAGCTCGAACGGCTGTGCGGGAGCTGCGGGGGCCCCGTAACCCTGCTGGCCGTAGCCCTGCTGGCCGTAGCCCTGCTGGCCGTAGCCCTGCTGCCCATAACCTTGCTGGCCGTACTCCTGCTGGCCGTAGCCTTGCTGGCCATAGCCCTGCTGACCGTAATCCTGCTGACCGTAGCCCTGCTGGGCAGCGCCTTGGTCCGGCTGACCGTAACCCTGCCCGTAGGACTGCGCAGAGCCCTGCTGGGCCGGCTCCTGCTGGGCCGGATCCTGCTGGCCGTAGCCCTGCCCATAGGAGGGCTGCTGCCCGTATCCCTGCTGCCCGTATCCCTGCGGTGAGGACGTCTGCCCTGGCTGCGGATATCCCGCGGCCGGCTGACCGTAGGGCTGTCCCGGCTCGGGCTGCTGCCCGTAGCCGGAACTTCCTGGCTGGTAGGTCATGAGATTCTCCTGCCGATTACGTGTAGGTCGCTGGTCCCCGGGCGCGCACACAATTGCTCACACCCCCGAGCACACTCCGGGACCACGCTAATACATTGCGCGATCCAGCCACAGGGGTCGGTGTATTCGGCTGTGTACCCGGCAGCCACGGAGCCGGGCGCGCGTCATCCGGCTGAACGACGCACACAGCGCGCTCACCAGGTGTGTGCCGCACCTTGTTTCTCGTACCAGGTGATCAGCGCGGGGTCGTCGACCGAACGCGGGTCGATGTCGACGGGCCGGCCGGCCAGGACCGAGGTGACCGGCACCTCGAGCTTCTTACCGGTCCGGGTGTGCGGGATGCCGGGGGCCTCGACGAGTTCGTCGGGAACGTGCCGGGGCGACAGTCGCGCGCGGATCTGCGCGACCACCCGCCGGCGTAGGTCGTCGTCGAGTACGGCCCCGGGGACGAGCGTGACGAACAACGGCATCCAGTAGGCACCGGCGGGCCCGTCGACGCCGAGAACGAACGCCTCGGCGATGTCGTCGATGCTCTCGACGACCTCGTAGATGTCGGCCGACCCCATCCGGATTCCGTGCCGATTCAGGGTTGCGTCGCTGCGGCCGTGGATGATCAGCGATCCGCGGTCGGTGACGGTCACCCAGTCTCCGTGCCGCCAGACGGGCGCGGTCGGGCCGACCCCGCTCCACTCATGTTCGAAATACGCGGCACGGTAACGAGACCCGTCGGGATCGCGCCAGAATTCCACGGGCATCGACGGCATCGGCGCGGTGATCACCATCTCCCCCACCTCCTCGGTCAGCGGCGTACCGTCGGGCGCCCAACTTTCCAGCGCCACACCGAGATAGCGAACCGACAACTCGCCCGGCACCACCTCGACGCCCACCGAGCCACCGGCGAACGCCGACACCACGTCGGTACCACCACTGATCGAGGACACCGGGAGCCCGTGCGCCACATTGCTTTCGATCCACTCGAACAGGTCACCGGCCAAGGCCGAGCCGGTACTGCCGATCGCGCGCAGCGCCGAGAGGTCATGGTCGCGGCCCGGCACCACATCGACCTTGCGTGAGGCCTGCAACTGCCCGGGGCTGGTGCCGAAGTAGGTCACCCGCTCGTCGGCGACGATCTGCCACAACCGATCCGCGTCCGGATACAGCGGGGAGCCGCTGTAGCAGACGATCGTCGAGCCGCACAGCAATCCGGCGACCTGGAAGTTCCACATCATCCAGCTCAGCGCCGTCTGCCAGAAGAACACGTCGGCGTCGCCGAGGTCTGCATGCAGCGCACCGGCTTTGAGGTGTTCGAGGACGACGCCGCCATGGCCGTGCACGATGCCCTTCGGCCGCCCGGTGGTGCCGGAACTGAACAGCACCCACAACGGGTGATCGAAGGCAACCTGCACCGGCTCGACGGCCGTCCCGACGGCGATGGCCTGTTCGAAAGCGATGTTCTCGGCACTCGATTGCGGGAGGCGCGTGGCGTCACCGACGACGATGTGCCCGGCCAGGTCCGGCAGCGCGTCGGCGAGCTCGGCACTGTCGGCGACCTTGTCGATGTCCTTGCCGCCGTAACGGTAACCGGTGGTGGAGAACAGCACCTTCGGATGCAGCTGACCCAGGCGGCCCGCGGCCCCCTCGGGCGCATAATCCTGGCCACACCCGGACCAGATGGCGCCGAGCGACGCAGTGGCGAGAAAAGCGACGACGGCCTCCGGGACATCGGGCAGATACGCGGCGACCACGTCACCTTGCCCGACGCCGAGGCCGGCGAGCGTCCCGGCCAACGCCCCGACCATCCGGGGCAGCTCCGACCAGGTGATCACCGACCGGCTGCCTGCCTCGTCGACTCCGACGATCGCCGGGCGGTCGGGCTCGTCGCCCTGCGCGATCGTGCGCGCGTGCCGCATCACCTGATCCACGTAATTCAGCCGGACGTCGGGAAACCAACGCGCACCGGGCATATCGACAGATGCCAGGACCGCCGCGTCGCCGTCACCGAGTGGCGTGGCGATCTCGTCGAGCCCGAAGAAGTCCCAGACCGAGCGCCAGAACGCGGCCGGCTCCGCCGTCGACCACGCCCACAACGCCGGGTAGGAGTCGCCCACCTCGATGCCGTATCGACGTGACACCATGTCGGCGAAACGTGCCATCTGCGTGCGACGTTCAGACGGCACGACCGCGCCCACCTCGTCGGTCACCGCAGCGAACCGAGGATCTCGACGGATTCCTCCCGCATCGCCACCTTGCGCACCTTGCCGGTGACCGTCATCGGGAACTCCTTGACGACGTGCACGTATTTCGGGATCTTGTGCCGGGCGATCTGACCGGTGGCGAATTCGCGAACGTCGGCGGCGGTCAGCTCGGATGCGCTCTCACGCAAGCGAATCCAGGCCATCAGTTCCTCTCCGTACGTGTCGTCGGGGACGCCGATGACCTGTGCGTCGAGGATGTCGGGATGGGTGTAGAGGAATTCCTCGATCTCACGCGGATAGATGTTCTCCCCGCCCCGGATCACCATGTCCTTGATGCGCCCGGTGATGCGGACGTAGCCATTCAAATCCATCACCGCGAGATCGCCGGTGCGCATCCACGGCGGCCCCGACGGGTCGGCCGGATCGGCGACGAGCACCTCCGCGGACTTGTCGGGCTGATTCCAGTATCCACTCATGACGCTGTAACCACGGGTGCAGAATTCGCCGGTCTCGCCGCGCGGCAACGTTTCTCCGGATACCGGATCGATCACCTTGATCTGCAGATGCGGCCCCACCCGCCCGACGGTGCCGACCCGCAGCTCCAGCGGATCGTCGACGCGCGTCTGCGTCGACACCGGTGACGTCTCGGTCATGCCGTAACAGATCGACACCTGATCCATGTGCATCCGGTCGACGACCTGCCGCATGACATGCTCGGGGCACGGCGATCCCGCCATGATGCCGGTGCGCAGGCTGGACAGATCGAACTCGGCACCCGAATCGAGCAGGGCGAGTTCGGCGATGAACATGGTCGGCACCCCGTACAAGCTGGTGCAGCCGTACTCGGCGACGGCGCGCAGAGCCGCGGCCGGCTCGAAGGTCGGTGACGGGATCACCATGGCCGCACCGTGACTCGTGGCCGCGAGATTGCCCATCACCATCCCGAAGCAGTGATAGAAGGGCACCGGCAGGCAGATCCGGTCGTCGGCGGTGTAGCCGACCAACTCTCCGACCATGTACCCGTTGTTGCCGATGTTGCGATGCGAGAGGGTGGCACCCTTCGGGAAACCGGTTGTCCCCGAGGTGTACTGGATGTTGATGGGGTCGTCGGGGTCGAGACCCGCCGCACGCTCGGCGACCGCCGCGAGCTCGTCGGCGCCGGGTTCGGCCGTCAGCTCGGCCCAGGCGTCGCTCTCGAACAAGATGACCTCGCGCAACCGGGGCGTGTTCGGTCGCGCGGCGGCGAGCATCTCCGCGTAGTCCGAATCCTTGTACCTGTCGGCGGCGAGCACCACGCAGGTCTCCGAATGGCCCAACGCGAACTCGATCTCCTGCTGGCGGTAGGCCGGGTTGAGATTGACCAGGATCGCACCGATCTCGGCGGCCGCGTATTGCGTCAGGACCCATTCGGCGCGGTTGGGCGACCACAATCCGACCCGGTCACCGGCGCCGACCCCGCGCCGCAGCAGCCCGGCCGCGAGCGCGAGGACGTCGCGCCGGAACTGCGTGTAGGTCCACTGCCGTGCCGACGGCGCGTCGATCAGCGCGATCCGGTCACCATGGCGCGCGGTGATCGACGCGAGCGTCGCACCGATGGTGCCGGTCAACAGTTGCGGCTCGAATTCGCCTTGGGCGTAGGACAATTCGGTCATGGTGGTTACTCTTCCGTGCTCGGTTGCGAATCTGGCGGTCGGGTCGATGCCGCGGCGCGGGCGAGCACTGCCTCGGCCTGCCGGAACACCGGTCCGTCGATCATCTGTCCTTCGATGCTGAACACCCCGCCGCCGAACTCCTCGGAGCCCTCGATGACGCGGCGCGCCCAGTCGATCTCGTCCTCGCCCGGCGTGTAGCCGGCGCGGATGGTGGCCACCTGCGCGGGGTGGATGCAGGCGGTGGCGGCATAGCCGAGCGCGACCGCGTCGGTCACCTCGGCCGCCAGTCCTTCGTCGTCCCGGAAGTCCAGGTGCACGGCGTCGACGGCGAACTTGCCGTTGGCGGCGGCCGCCAGCCGGACCGCGGAGCGGGTGAATCGGACGACGTCGCGGTAGGTCCCCGGACGCAGTTCCCCCGGCCCGAACCGGCTCGACTTGCCGCCGAGTCCGGCGACCAGATCCTCGGCCCCCCACATCAGGCCGATGCAGTTCACCGCGGCGGCGATCTCGTTGACCCGCACGGCGCCGGCCGGCGTCTCGATCAACGCGATGGTCTGCAGGCCCGTCTCGGTGATCGATTCCACCGATTCGGTCTTCGCCTGCATCACCACCCGATAGTTCGTCTCCGACAGCGCCGCCAGGTCACGCCGATGGTCGCCGGTGCCGGTCGGGTTGATGCGCACCACGACCCGGTCGGGATCGAGCGGATTGGCGATCATGGCCTCCCGGGCGTCGGCACGGTTCTCCGGCGACACCGCGTCCTCGAGGTCGAGGATGACGACGTCGGCCCGGTCGAAAGCCTTGCGGTAACGTTCCGGGCGGTCGGCGGGACAGAAAAGCATCGCGGGTCCCGCTGGGGCCCAGGCATTTCCGAATGGCTGCGGGGTGGGTGCGGTCATGGTCTCGTCACAACTCCTCGGTCGACGATGTCGGTTGCGGGGTCGGCCTCGGCGTACTCAGTCCACCGGGCGCCTCCGTACCAGTGTTGCGCGCGCCGCCCGCGCCACCACCACCCCGTCCTGGTTGCGTCCGATGTGGAGCAGGCTGACCACGCCCTCGCCGGGACGCGAACGCGACTCGCGTTTGCCCGTGCACTCGGTCTCGGCATAGAGAGTGTCACCGGCGAACAGCGGGGCCGGGAAGGCGATGTCGGAGAACCCGAGATTGGCCACCAGCGTGCCCTGGGTGAGTTGGGAGACCGACAGTCCGACGATCGTGGACAGCGTGAACATCGAGTTGACGAGCCGCTGCCCGCCGAATCCGGGCTGGGTCGCCGACCACGCCGCGTCGAGATGCAGCGCCTGCGTGTTCATCGTCAGGGTGGTGAACAGGACGTTGTCGGCCTCGGTGACCGTCCGCCCGGGGCGGTGCTCGTAGAGCGTCCCCTCGGCGAACTCCTCGAACCAGAGTCCGCGTTGGACCACCCGATTCGTCATCTGCCCGGTGGCGGGCTCGGTACTCATGAGAATCCCAATTCGCGGGCGATCAGCATGAGCTGCACCTCGGTGGTGCCCTCACCGATCTCGAGGATCTTCGAATCCCGGTAGTGCCGGGCCACCGGATACTCGTTCATGAATCCGTAGCCACCGTGGATCTGGGTGGCCACCCGCGCGTTGTCCATCGCGGCCTCGCTCGCGATCATCTTGGCGATGGCGGCCTCCTTCTTGAACGGCTTGCCTGCCAGCATCTTTGCGGCCGCGTCGTAGTAGGCGGTGCGGGCGACGTGGGCGCGCGCCTCCATCCGGGCGATCGCGAACGACACCGACTGGTACTCGCCGATCGGTTTGCCGAAGGACTGACGTTCCTTGGCGTACTTCACGCTCTCGTCGACGCAGCCCTGCGCCACGCCGGTGGCGAGCGCCGCAATCGCGATGCGCCCCTCGTCGAGGATGGACAAGAAGTTGGCAAAGCCGCGCCCGCGCGTACCGAGCAGATTCTCCTTGGGGACACGCACATCGGTGAAGGTCAGCGGATGGGTGTCCGAGGCGTTCCACCCAACCTTGTTGTAAGCGGGTTCGGCGGTGAAGCCGGGGGTTCCGGCGGGAACGATGATGGTCGAGATCTCCTTGCGGCCACCATCTCTGGTGCCCGTCACCGCGGTGACCGTCACCAGTGAGGTGATGTCGGTTCCGGAGTTGGTGATGAACTGCTTGGAGCCGTTGATGATCCACGTGTCGCCGTCATCCACGGCTGTGGTGGCGGTGGCCCCGGCATCGGACCCGGCACCCGGCTCGGTCAGCCCGAAGCCGGCGAGCGCGCGGCCCGCGACGAGATCGGGCAACCACCGCTGTTGCTGCTCAGGCGTGCCGAACTTGTGAATCGGCATGGCGCCCAGGCCGACCCCGGCTTCGAGGGTGATGGCCACCGACTGGTCGACCTTGCCGAGTTCCTCGAGTGCCAGCGCGAGGGCGAAGTAGTCACCGCCCATACCGCCGTGTTCTTCGGGGAAGGGCAGTCCGAACAACCCCATCTTGCCCATCTGCGATACCACGTCGTACGGGAAGCTGTGCTCGGCATCGTGTTCGGCCGAGACCGGCGCCACCACCGACTGCGCGAAGTCGCGCACCGTGTGGATGAGGTCGGTGTATTCCTGGGTCAATTCCATGCGTGAAGGCCCTTTCCCGAGGACGTCGGAAGTGAAAGATGAATGGGCATATCGGGGTGCATCATGATGCGTCCCGCTCTTGCGGTGGATCGATGTGGGCCAGTGTCGCCCCGGCGGCGACCTTGTCTCCCACCGATACCGAGATCATTGCTGTCCCGTCGATCGGAGCGCTCAGCGCGTGTTCCATCTTCATCGCCTCGACCACCACGATCGGTGCGCCCGCGGCGACCGGCTCGCCGGGGGTCGCGGGTATCGCGACGACGGTGCCGGGCATCGGGCTGACAATGGTGCCTGCGGCCTCGCCGGCATCGACGTCGAGGACTGTCCGGGTGAGTTCGACCACCCAGGTGCCCGGCGGACCGGATACCCACCACTGATCACCGATCCGGGCGATGGACCATTGCGCACTGATGCCGTCGACGATCAGGCGCGCCGTCCGGCCCGCGGACGTCGCCTGCTGCGCAAGGTATTCCACGCGAGCAGTCCACGGCGATGCCGACTCGTCGGCGGCGGCCGTGGCGTCATCTCCTTGTGCGGTGATGGTGACGTCGGCGCTCACCCACCGCTCGTCGGCGCCACGGACCTCTGCCGACACGGTGCTCCGGTGCTCACCCGCCGAGAGCCGGCTGATGACCGGGGCGTGGGCGCCGAGACGGAACCCGACGGCACTGTCCCAGACGTCGTCGGTGCACCGGTTGCCGACGCGGGCCAGGCCGACCAGCGCGAGCGCCTCCGGAACCGGCTCGGGCGCAGCATAATCAGCGGCCAGGCGGTCGAGCAGTTCGGTGTCGAGCCGGGCCTCGATGACCTCCGGACGCGCCAGCACGAAGCGGCAGAAGTCGATGTTGGTGACCACACCGAGTACCCGGGTCTCGCTGAGGGCGTGATCGAGTCGCTCGATCGCCTCACCGCGGTCGGCACCATGGGCGATGACCTTGGCGAGCATCGGATCGTAGTCACTGCCGACGACGAGTCCGGGCAGCATCGCCGAATCGAGCCGAATCCCTTGCCCGGTGGCCGTATCGGGCTCGAGCAGCGACACGATCTCGCCGCCGGTCGGCAGGAATCCCCGCGCGGGGTCCTCGGCGTACACACGTGCCTCGATCGCGTGTCCGCGCATCTGCACATCCTGCTGTGCGATCGCGAGGACTTCGCCGCGGGCGACGCGAATCTGCTGTTCCACCAGGTCGATTCCGGTCACCATCTCGGTCACCGGGTGCTCGACCTGGAGCCGGGTGTTCATCTCCATGAAGAAGAACTCGTGCGGGCGGTGTGCGGAGACGATGAACTCGACGGTGCCGGCGCCGGTGTAACCGACACTGCGCGCCGCATCGCAGGCGGATCGACCGATGCGCTCGCGGGTCGTGGTGTCCAGTAGCGCCGACGGCGCCTCCTCGATGACCTTCTGGTGCCGGCGCTGAAGGGAGCACTCACGCTCACCGAGATGAATGACGTTGCCGTGGTTGTCGGCGAGCACCTGCACCTCGATGTGGCGGGGGGTGTCGACGAAGTGCTCCAGGAACAAGGCGTCGTCGCCGAACGCGGCCGACGCCTCGCGCCGGGCGGCCGCCAGTGCGTCGGGCAGTCCGGCGGGATCGTCGACGCGGTGCATCCCCTTGCCGCCACCACCGGCGCTGGGCTTGATCAGCACCGGGAATCCGATCTCGGGTGCGGCGGCGACGAGGTCGGCGTCGGTCAGGCCGGGCCGGGACAGCCCCGGCACCACCGGCACCCCGCGCTCGGTGACCGCGGCGCGCGCGGTGATCTTGTCGCCCATCGTCGCGATCGCGGAAGCGGGCGGGCCGATGAAGGTGATCCCCGCCTGGGTCAGCGTGTCGGCGAATCTCTGGTTCTCCGAAAGGAATCCGTAGCCGGGGTGCACCGCGTCGGCGCCGGCGGCCTGCGCCGCACGCACCACCGCGGCAATGTCGAGATAGTTGCCGGGGCTGCGCGCGGCCGATCCCAGATGTACGGCGGTGTCGGCCTCGCGGACGTGCCGGGCGTGCGCGTCGGGGTCGGTGTAGACGGCGACACTGCGCAGCCCCAGGCGGCGCAGCGTGGCGATCACGCGGCACGCGATCTCACCGCGGTTGGCGACCAGGACGGTACGGATGGGCCGCGGTGTCGGCGGCATGGGTTGCCGATCGACGGAATCGGTGGCCGACGCATCACTTGTGGTGGCGGCCGAACCCAGGTCAGGAGTAAGTGTCATGTCGCCTCACATCCGGAAGACGCCGTAGCGCGGTTCGGGCATCGGGGCATACCGGCACGTCTCCAGGGCCAGTCCGAGCACGGTCCGGGTGTCGGCCGGGTCGATGATGCCGTCGTCCCACAGGCGCGCGGTCGAGTAGTACGCGTCGGATTGCCGGTCGAACTGATCGCGGATCGGCTCTTTGAAGGTCTCTTCGTCGCCGGTCGTCCATTCGCCGCCGGAGCGTTCGATCTGGTTGCGCCGCACCGTGGCGAGGGTGTCGGCGGCCTGTGGGCCGCCCATCACCGAGATCCGGGCGTTGGGCCAACTCCACAAGAAGCGGGGCGAATACGCGCGTCCGCACATCGAGTAGTTGCCTGCCCCGAACGAACCGCCGATCATCACGGTGAGCTTCGGCACGCGCGCACATGCCACCGCGTTGACCATCTTGGCGCCGCTCTTGGCGATGCCGCCCTCCTCGTACGCGCGTCCCACCATGAAGCCGGTGATGTTCTGCAAGAACACGAGTGGGATGCGGCGCTGGTCGCAGAGCTCGATGAAATGCGCTCCCTTGAGAGCGGATTCGCTGAACAGCACACCGTTGTTGGCGATGATGCCCACCGGGTGCCCGTGCAGCCGGGCGAACGTCGTCACCAGAGTGGTGCCGTAATTCTCCTTGAACTCGGTGTGCTCACCGCCGTCGACGAGGATCTCGATCACCGCGCGCACGTCGTACGGGGTGCGCGAGTCGGTGGGCACGACGTCGTAGATGTCGGTCTGGGGCCGGGCGGCCGGGCGCGCTGCGGAGCGTTCCCATTGGGCGGGGTCGCGCGGCCCGAGGGTCCCGACGATCTCACGCACCCTCGCCAGCGCCTGCTCGTCGTTGTCGACGAGGTGATCGGTCACCCCCGACACCGACGAGTGCATGGCCCCGCCGCCGAGGTCCTCGGCGGAGACGTCCTCGCCGGTGGCGGCTTTCACCAGCGGCGGACCGGCAAGGAAGATCGTCCCCTGATTGCGCACGATGACGGTCTCGTCGCTCATCGCGGGCACATACGCCCCGCCGGCCGTGGACGACCCGAGCACCGCCGAGATCTGCGGGATGCCCGCCGCACTCATGGTGGCCTGGTTGAAGAAGATGCGGCCGAAGTGATCGCGGTCGGGGAACACCTCGTCCTGCTGTAGAAGCATCGCGCCCCCGGAATCGACGAGGTAGATGCACGGCAGCCGGTTGGCCGCGGCGATCTCCTGTGCCCGCAGATGTTTCTTCACCGTCATCGGGTAATACGTGCCGCCCGAGACCGTCGCGTCGTTGGCGACGATCATGCATTCGCGGCCGGCCACCCGACCGACCCCGGCCACCACACCGGCAGCGGGCACCTTGCCGTCGTACATGCCGTGCGCGGCGAGCGGCGCCACCTCGAGGAAGGGCGATCCGACGTCGAGCAAGCCGTCGACCCGATCCCGCGGCAGCAGTTTGCCGCGCGACGCGTGCCGCTCGCGCGCCCGGTCACCGCCGCCACGTGCCGCGGTCTGCAGCTGCGCGCGCAGCGTGGCGACGTTGCGCCGGTGCGTGACACCAGACGTCGTGACACCGGACGTCGTGACACCGGGAGTCGTGGTCGTGACAGTCACCGACCCGCCTTTCAGTTACTGGTC
This sequence comes from Gordonia sp. DT219, assembly GCF_049847065.1. Lineage (NCBI taxonomy): Bacteria > Bacillati > Actinomycetota > Actinomycetes > Mycobacteriales > Gordoniaceae > Gordonia > Gordonia sp. DT219. Next base: position 21,956 of record NZ_JBNCNR010000025.1, read on the forward strand.
ATTAACTGAACTGACTGTAACGCACATCACGGCCGGTGTCACGCCCCCGGACTTCACCGCATGAAGATCGGCGTGACGCCCGTCACCATTTTTCGTATGGTGATGGTGAGCCCACCACCCCCGGGCTCACCACCGGACGCCCCCACCCACGGGGCGCAACAATTTCAGAAGGCCAGGAGAAACCATGACCCTCGCCCCGGATGCCCGCCCCGTGAGCAGTCTCGAAGACCGTTACGTCCGCGAATCGGGCACCGTCTTCCTCGGTGGCATCGCCGCACTGGTCCGCATGGTGCGCGATCGAGCGCTCGTCGATCGCCGCATGAACCGGCCGACTGCCTCGTTCATCTCCGGCTACGAGGGCTCACCGCTGGCCGGTTACGACCTCGAACTCGCGCGCCGCCGATCGTTGCTCGAACCCCTCGACATCGTGCATCGGCCCGGCCTCAACGAAGAGCTGGCCGCGACATCGGTGATGGGATCGCAGGTGGCCGCGCAGGTCACCGGACTGGCTCCGGACGCCGCCGGCCGTGCCCGCTCGGGCATCGTCGGCTACTGGTACGGCAAGGCGCCCGGTCTCGACCGCGCCTCGGATGCACTGCGGCACGCGAACATCATCGGCACACACCCCGACGGCGGGGCGGTCGTCCTCGTCGGCGACGATCCGGGCGCGAAGAGTTCCACCGTGCCGTGCGCCTCGGAGATGGCGCTGGCCGACCTCTACATCCCGACGCTGTATCCGGCCGACTCCCAGGACATCCTGGATCTCGGTGTCCACGCGGCACATCTGAGCCGCGTCAGCGGTCTGTGGACGTCGATGAAGATCTCCGCGCATGTCGCCGACGGCGCGTCCACCGTGCACCTCGACCCCACCCGCATCACGCCCGAATACGGCGGACTGGGTCGGAGCCCGCACATCCCGTCCGGGCGGCTACTCGGCGCCAATCTCATGGAGCTCGAACAGAATCAGCTCACCATCCGGATGCCACGGGCGCACGAGTACGCGCGACTCAACGGCCTCAACCGAATCGTGGTGCGCAGCGGCGACGACCGTATCGGCATCGTCGCCGCGGGCAAGACGTACCTCGACGTCCGCGAGGCGCTGCATCTGATGGGGCTGACCGAGGCAGACCTGAACCGCCTCGGTATCCGCATCCTCAAGTTGGGCATGATCTATCCGCTCGAGCGGGACATCCTGCGCCGCTTCATCACCGACACCACCGCCGGGCACCTCGACGAGGTGATCGTCGTCGAGGAGAAGCGCGACTTCATCGAGACGATGATGCGCGACATCCTGTTTCGTGATCCGGTTGCACCGCACATCGTCGGCAAACTCAACGAGGACGGCTCGACGCTGTTCTCCCGGTTCGGTGAACTCGACGTCGACGCCGTCACCCGCGGCCTGGCCACCCGGCTCGCACGTCACCATCACGTCGACGCCGCCATCGACTGGCTGGACCGCAGCAGCCGTCGCCCCACGCGTATCGAACTGCCGCTCGCCGCGCGCACCCCGTACTTCTGCTCGGGCTGCCCGCACAACAGCTCCACCCAGGTGCCCCACACCGCAGACGAGGGTGCGCCGGATTCCGGGCACACCCTCGTCGGCGCCGGAATCGGTTGTCACGCCATGGTTCTGTTCATGGACCCCGATCAGGTCGGTGACGTCACCGGCGTCACCCAGATGGGCGGCGAAGGCGCGCAGTGGCTGGGGATGGCGCCCTTCGTCGCCGCCGATCACTTCATTGCGAACCTCGGTGACGGCACGTTCACCCATTCCGGGTCGCTGGCGATCCGCGCCGCCGTCGCCGCCGGCGCGCACATCACCTACAAGCTGCTCTACAACGGCACCGTGGCGATGACCGGCGGACAGGACCCGGTCGGCGGATTCGGTCTGCCCCAGTTGACGAAACTGCTTCTCGCCGAAGGAGTCAAGCGAATCGTCATCACCTCCGACGACGTCGCACGCACCAGATCCGCCGCCCTGCCGTCGCAGGTGCACGTCCGCGGCCGCGCCGATCTCGCCGACGTGCAACGCGAACTCGCGACCGTCGACGGTGTCACCGTACTGATCCACGACCAGCAATGTGCGGCGGAGAAACGCCGCAAACGCAAGCGCGGCACCATGGACACCCCGACGACCCGGGTGATGATCAACGAGCGCATCTGCGAGGGTTGTGGCGACTGCGGTGCGAAGTCCAATTGCCTGTCGGTACACCCGGTCGAGACGGAGTTCGGCCGCAAGACCCGCATCGATCAGAGCTCGTGCAACCTCGACTACTCATGCCTGCAAGGCGATTGCCCGTCATTTGTCACCATCACCCCGGGCCCCACGGAGGCAGCGGCCACCGCCGCACCCCTGCTCGCAACCGCCCTGCCCGCAACCGCCCTGACTGCACCGGCCGGCGGCCGCGATCTCCTGGACTCCGCCGATGGTGTCGCGACCATCCGGATCACGGGTATCGGCGGCAGCGGCGTGGTCACCATCTCCCAGATCCTGGCCACCGCAGCCACTCTCGACGGCCATGCCGCGCGCACCGTCGACATGACCGGGCTCGCCCAGAAGGGCGGGGCGGTCATCAGCGACCTGAAGATCTCGCGGGCGCCGATCGAGGTGGCGGCCAAGGTCGCCGCCGGCACCTGCGATCTGTATCTGGCCTGCGATTCGCTGGTCGCCGCCGACGCCACCAACCTCAAGGTCGCCGCGCCCGACCGCACCACCGCGGTGGTGTCGACGACCCGCGTACCCACCGGAAAGATGGTCGTGGACACCGCCGTCGGCTTCCCGTCGGACACGCAGATCCATGACGTGATCGACTCTCGCGTCGCGCGGACGATCTACCTCGACCCGGGCGCATTGTCGAGCGCGCTGTTCGCCCACGAGCAGTATGCGAACATGCTCGCAGTCGGCGCCGCCTACCAGGCGGGCGCACTACCGATCAGCGCCGAATCACTCGAGCGTGCAATCACTCTCAACGGCGTCTCGGTCACCGAGAACATCGCGGCGTTCCGGCGCGGGCGGCAGGCGGTCGCCGACCCGGACGCGGTGCGCACCGAGATCGCCCGGTTGCATCCCGCCGCCACCGAAGCGAAGCCGAGCGCCTGGGCGAGCGGGCTGGTCGCGGCCTTGGCCCGGGTGGATGCCGAACCGATGGACGCCGAGTTGGCCCGCACCATCGCGATCCGCGTCGACGATCTCGTCGGCTACTCCGGAACGCGTTGCGCGCGTGACTACCTCGACACCGTGGCGCGGGTACACCGGTGCGGTGCGGGCCCCGAGCTCACCGACGCCGTGGCCCGCAACCTGTACAAGCTGACCGCCTACAAGGACGAGTACGAGGTGGCGCGCCTGACCGGCGACCCGGGGTTCGAAGCGCAGGTCACCGATCGGTACGGATCCGGTGCGACGACCGCCATCCGGTTGCACCCGCCGACGATTCGGTCGCTGGGCATGAAGGACAAGATCGCGCTCGGCCCCTGGGCGCGACCGGCTCTGCACACCCTGGCCCGGATGAAGCGGCTCCGCGGGACCCCGCTCGACCCGTTCGGCCGCACCGAGATCCGCCGCACCGAACGCGCCCTCGTCGACGAATACCGCGGCCTCCTCGACTCCGTCATCACCGCGTGGGAGACGGGAAGGGTCGGGCCGCAACAGTATTCGTCGCTGGTGGAGCTCGCCGGCCTACCCGATGCGGTACGCGGCTACGAGAGCATCAAGATGGCCAACGTCGCCCGCTACCACGAGACGCTGAACCGGATGCGGACCGAACTCGGGGTGTGAACGGCCCGCAGCCGTATTCAATTCCTCGACAACCCGCCGAGTACCGCAGCACCGATGAGGAAGGCCACCTGCAGGAATCCGAAGATCAACGCCACGATCGCGCCGGCGCCGACGCCGATGACCGGCACCGATGTGGTGATCACGGCGGCGGAGAACAACGCCAGCCAGGCACCGGCCGCGATCACCGCGAGGAACGGCACCGCCCGGCGGAATCGCGGCACCAGTACCAGTGCCGCCGCGATCGCCACCGCACCGAGCAGGATCAGGAACTTGCCGGGGTTGAGCACGATCTCGTAGGAGGCGAATCCGGGGATTCCGGAGTTGCCGGACTCGTAGTTCTGCGACCAGTTGTCGAGCTCGGACTCGCTGACGCCGGTGTTGGGCACCACCCAGCTGACGAAGCCCATGAAGTAGGTGATGAGCCCGGCCACCGTCGACGCGACGAGCAGAATCGCCGGTAGTTGCGCACGCACGTCGAATTGGCGTGGCGGCGGTGGCGGCGGTCCCCACTGCTGTCCTGCCGTCGACCACTGCCCCGAGGGCGTACCGGGCTGCGGATAGAAGCCCTGGGTATTGGGACCCGGCGCAGGTTGCGGCCCGCCGTGCTGCCCGTGCACAACGGTCGGCTGACCCTCGGTCGGGGGCTGACCGGCGGCCCAGCCCGGCTGGGGATTGTTCGGGTCACCTGGATTCACTTGCGTGCTCGCTTTCGCCTCGGCCGGAACGGGTCATTCACGGCATTCGTGTGCGTGTCAGCGTAGAGGCAGCCGACGGGGAACGGGGACACAGCGGCGCGGATTCATCCGACGGAACGGCACGGTTCCCGCTCGATGATTTGCTTCCCGCTCACCGAGATCGTCGAGCGCGAAGCAAATGGTCGAGCGGGACGCTCGCTCAGACCCGGGCGTGCAATGCGGCCGCTGCCATCGCGGTGAGCAGGCCGCGCAACCGGTCGGCGTCGAAGTCGGGCAACCGTGGTGAGGAGTTGAGCAGGCCGAACATGGCATGTACCCGGACGCGGGCCTCGGCCCGGTCGAGCCGGCCGGTGCCCGCGTCGACGGCGGCCATCGTCACCTCGACCCAGTCCTCGACGTAACGGCGCTGCAGGCGACGCACCTCATGGTTGGCCGCGGGCGTCAGCGACGACAGGTCGCGGTCCTGCACGGTGATGAGATCGGGCTTGGTGACCAGGACGTCGATGTGGAAGGCGATCAGCGCGTCGAGCGTCTCGTCGGGCGTGCCCCCGCGCGCCACCACCTCGTGGCCCCCGGCGTAGAGGCGGCGCGAGATGTCGAGGAGCATCTCGTCGAGCAATTCGGTCTTCGACGAGAAATGCCGGTACATCGCGGGCCCGCTCACCCCGACCGCGCCGCCGATGTCCTCGAGTCGCACCCCGGCGAAGCCGCGTTCGGCCATCTGCCGGGCCGCTGCCGTCAGCAACTCCGCGCGGCGCGCGGCCTTGGCCGCCCTACGACGGGTGGCCGGGCGTGGACCCGTCCCGGCCGCCCCGGCGCCGCCGTCCGGCACGGTCACCACTTGTCGGTCACCACCTGTCGAGGTGGAGTACCTCGTCGAGCGGCTTGCGCCCGGCCGGTTTGAAGTCGACGCCCAAGGTGTAGGCGACGGGCAACAACACACCCTGATGCACGGTGGGCGGGATGCCGAGGAGTTCGGCGACCTCCTTCTCGTACGTCAGGTGCAGGGTCGTCCACGCCGATCCGAGCCCACGGGCGCGCAGCGCCAGACTCAGGTTCCAGGCCCCCGGCAGCAGCGAGCCCCACACCCCGGCCTGATTGCCCTCCGGGAGGTCACCGCCGGTGTAGAGGGCGCCGATCACCAGCACCGGGACCTTGCCCATCACATCGGCGAGGTATTGCGCGCTGGAGGCAACGCGGCGGGCGGTGTCGTCGGCGGCGGCGCGCTGCTGGGCGTAGGCGGCAAAGGACCGCGCGTACAAGGCGGCGACCTTCTCCTTGATCTCCGGGTCGGTCAGCACGATCCAGTGCCAGGTCTGGCTGTTGGAGCCGGTGGGCGCCTGCAGGGCGACCTCGAGCGCTTCTTTGATCACCTCGATGGGCACGGGCCGGTCGAGGTCGAGGCGTTTGCGGACCGTTCGGGTGGTGGTGAGCAGCTGGTCGGGGTCGAGGGGCAGGAGCTCGGTCATGGGTGCCTCATCTCTGTCGCGACGGTGCGACGGTCGGAAATTCGGGTCGGTCGGTTCACGTCTCGATTCACGCGTCTCGGTTCACCCGTCTCAGCGGTGCCGTGCGCGCCGCGCCAGCCAGTTGCCGAAGTACTGACCCACCTGTACCAGGATCACCAACAACGCGATCACCACAACGGTCAATTTCCAGTCGAACTGCTGATAACCGTACTGGAAGGCGAAGTCGCCGAGGCCGCCGCCGCCCACATATCCGGCCATCGCCGACATGTCGACGATCGCGACGAAGATGAAGGTGTAGCCGAGGACGAGCGGGGCGAAGCCCTCCGGGACCACGATCGTCACCAGGGTGCGCAGACGACTCGCGCCCGACGCACGGGCGGCCTCGACGACGCCCGGGTCCACCGACACCAGACTCTGTTCGACGACGCGGCCGATCACCACCATCGCCATCAAGGTCATCGGGAAGATGGCGGCCTCGGTACCGATGCGGGTGCCCATCACCGTCTTGGTCAGCGGCGCGATCGCGGTGATGAAGATGATGAACGGGATCGGCCGGACGATGTTGACGATCACGTTGAGTCCGTTGAAGACCCACCCGTTCGACCACAGATTGCCCGGGCTGGTCGCATAGAGCACCACCCCGATCAGCAAGCCGAGTGCACCACCGATGAGCAACGTGAACCCGACCAACTGGAAGGTCTGCCCGATCGCCTCGAACAGCAACGGACGCAGTTCGTCTCCGAATACCCGGGTGAAGCCGCCGTCGGCGACGGTCGAGGTCGCACTCATCGTGATCGGCTTTCGTGGACGACGACGCCTGGCGCCGAACGACTCTCGTCGACGATCTGCTCGATTGCGTCATCGGCGGCGGTCACCTCGTAGGTCAACGCGCCGAACGGCCGCCCGCCGAGATCGGCGATCCCGCCGTGGATCACCGATGCACTGCCGCCGTGGGCGGCGGCGAGCGCCGGCAGATCGAAGCGCGCCGAATCGTCGCGGATCTCCACCGTGAGCAGCCGTCCGTGGTGCCGGGCGCGCAAGGTGTCGAGGAGATCGGTGTCCGGCACGCCCGCGACGGCGTGGCGCACGAGCCCGCGGGTGACCGCGGAGTGCGGGTGCGCGAACACATCGTAGACCTCGCCGTGGTCGACGAGACGGCCGTCGGCGAGCACGGCGACCCGGGCGCACACCTCGCGCACCACATCCATCTCGTGGGTGATCACCACGATCGTCGTGCCCAGATCGGAATTGATGCGGCGCAACAGTTTCAGGATGTCGTCGGTGGTCTGCGGGTCGAGGGCGCTCGTCGCCTCGTCGGCGATCAGGATCGACGGCGAGGTCGCGAGCGCGCGAGCGATACCCACACGCTGTTTCTGTCCGCCCGACAACGCCGACGGCCACGCCTTGGCCCGGTCGGCGATGCCGACGAACTCCAGGAGTTCGGCCACCCGGGCACGCCGACGCGATTTCGCCACACCCGCCACCTGCAGCGCGAAACCCACATTGCCGGCGACCGTTCGGGAATTGAACAGGTTGAATTGCTGGAAGACCATCCCGATCCGAGTCCGCAGCTCGTTGAGTTCGTGTTCGCGTGCGGTGCCGTGATCGCGGCCGTCGACGAGGACCTGCCCCGTCGTGGGACGTTCGAGGCCGTTGATCAAACGCGCGAGCGTCGACTTCCCGGCACCCGACGGGCCGATGATCCCGACGATCTCGCCGGTCCCGATGCGCAGGCTGACGTCGTCGAGCACATTCGGCGCATTCTTGCCGAAACGTTTGGCCACGCCGATGAATTCGACTGCGGCCGGCGTCACGTCCGGCCCGCGGGTCGCGACCTCAGGAGCCATTGGCCCGGACGTCGGCCTCCAATTGCTTCAGCGTCTGCTGGAGGTCGGACGGGGCGTTGTCCTTGATCACCCCGGCATCGCCGAGCGACTTCTTCACCGCCGCGATCACCTCGGGATCGTGGTAGATCTTCACGAGCTTCGCGTAGGTCGCGTTGTCCTTGTCGCCGGCACGGGCGACGAACGCATTGATGTAGGGCTTGGCGCCCGCCGAGTTCGGATCGTCGGACGCGATGATCTGATCGCTGGTCAGCTTGGCCGACGTCGCGTAGTTGTTGTTGACGATCGCGGCCGCCACCGAGTCGAGGTTCGCCGCGGTCTGCCCGGCGTCGACGGGCACCACCTTCACCTTGGACCGGGCCTCATCGACGTCTGCCGGGGTCGAGAAGACGTTGCCCGGCTTGGTCAACGTGACCAGGCCGGCCTGCTCGAGCACCAACAGGCCGCGGGCCTGATTGGTCGGATCGTTCGGGATGGCCACCTGCGCGCCCTGCGGGATCTCGCCCACCGACTTGTACTGCTTGGAGTACAGCGGCAGCGGGTAGACGGCGGTCGCCCCGATGGGCACCAGATCCTGGTTGTTCTTGGCGTTGTAGGTCGCCAGGTACAGCAGATGCTGGAACTCGTTGAGGTCCAGCTCGCCCTCGGCCAGGGCCGGATTGGGCTGGTTGTAGTCGGTGAAGTTGACCAGCTTCACATCGATGCCCTGCGCAGAAGCCTTCTGCTTGAAGACATTCCAGTACGACTCCGACGCATCGGCGACACCGATCTTGACGGTGTGGGCGTCGTCGTCACTACCACACGCCGTGATCAGTGCCCCGGCGAACACGAGTGAGAGCAACACGACCAGAATCCGCGAACGCACGCCGATACCTCCAAGAGTCCGAAACCGACCTGCCGAACGTTATCGCCCGTTTTCGCCGCCGTCGGCGCCCGCGCATCGGCCGAGCCGCCGTGGCTGCCGGTGGACCTGCGACGATGGCCGTCCGAACGAATTACGTTCACCCTGCCTGCAATGCGGCCACCGGCCACGTGCTCACAGCAGCCCGTGGCGGAGAAGGTGCTCGACGAGTCCGGGCGTCAGCGGCAGGTCGCGCATCTCCTCGGGCGAAAACCATCCCGCGTCGGCGGCATCGTCACCGGCGAGGACGTCGGTCGTGCGGGCGACGGCGACGAAGTCGTGGACCTCGAAGACCGCACCACGTCCGTCGGGGATGTCGAGCGCCCACACCTCGCGCCCGACCTCGACCTCGATTCCGGTCTCCTCGCCGATCTCGCGGATCACGGCCTGCGGCAACGTCTCCGGAGGCTCGACCTTGCCGCCGGGCACCGACCACAGACCCGCCTGCGGCTCACGTCCGCGCTGCACGAGCAGGAACCGGCCGTCGTCGTCGCGCACGACCGCTCCGACGGCGAGAATACGGTCGGTCATCGCGCTTGTCCGCTCCCGGGTACGGGCACCCGCACGCGAGATGCGGGGTCCGGGGCGGCGATCGCGTCGAGTTCCTCGGCGATCGCCGAATGTACCAGTCGTGCGATCGATGCCGCATCGGCACTGGGAACGATCCGATCGATGACGCCGACCCCGGCAAGTTCTGCAGCCCGAATGTGTTGGCCCGCAGCAACTTGGGCCGCGTGCTCGGTGTCGTGGTGGACGATCAGGCTCGCACCCTCCGGCGGCAACGGCGACAGCCAGGCGTCGTCGAGGGCGATTCGCCGGTCGGCCGGGAACAAGGCAAGCGCGGCGCCGCCAGCACCCTGCCCGAGCAGCACCGACACGGCGATCACCGGCAGTGCGATGAGTTCGGCTGTGCAGCGGGCGATCTCGCCAGCCAGCCCACCCTCCTCGGCCGCGACCGACAGTTCGGCGCCCGGGGTGTCGATGACGGTGACCACCGGCACACGCAGTTCGGCGGCGAACGTGAGCGCGCGGCGCACCATCCGCAGATGGGCCGGTCCGATCAGCGCACCGGCTCGTTGACGCTCGGCGTCCTGGCCGACGACGACGACCGTGGCGGCACCGAAACGGCTCAGCGCCAAGACGATCGGACCGGTGTCGCCGAGGATGGCGGTGTCTTCGGTATCGATCAGTGCGTGCACGCCCGGACGTCCGGCGCCGCGGGTGGCCGTCACCGCCGTCCACACCCGATCCGGACCGCCGGCGGGTTCGGCGGCCGGCTCGGCGGGGTCGGATACCCGTGGCTCGGCCGGGCCCGGCGCGCCGCCCCGTTCACCCAGCGCGGCGAGGATCACGCGAATCCGCTCGCGCAGATCGCCGAGCGCGACGACGTCGTCGATGACTGCGTGCGCGGCCAGGTTCTCGGCACGCTGCACGTCGTCGGGCATCGGTGCGCCGGCGAGTCCGGCGACGACCCGCGGGCCCAGAAAGCCGATCAACGCACCGGGTTGCGCCCAGGTGAGCTGCCCGAGCGATCCCCAGGATGCGAACACCCCTCCGGTCGTCGGATGACGCAGATAGGTGAGGTAGAGCAGTCCGGCGGCACGATGATCGAGGACCGCACCCGAGATGGCCGCCATCTCCAGGAAGGCCGGGGTGCCCTCCTGCATGCGCGTGCCGCCCGAACACGGCAGGCCCACCACGGGAACGCCGTCGCGGGTGGCGCGGCGGATCGCCGTGGTGATGCGGTGACCGGCGACGCGTCCGATCGAGCCGCCCAGGAAGCCGAATTCGCTGACGATCAACACCACCGGCCATCCGCCGATCCGCACCCGGCCGGTGCGCACCGACTCGTCGGCGCCGGATCGCTCTGCAGCACGGCGCAATTGATCGGCGTATCCGGCCGGCACCGCGACCGGTGGCGGCGTGTCGTCCCACGACTGCCACGAATCCCCGTCGGCCAGCATCTCGATCAGCGAAGCGGCCGACGGGCTTTCGCGGCCGGTCACCGTGAATACACCACCCGCGTGCGCACCACGAGATCGGCCACCGACCGCCGGCGCCGGTCGACGGCCACCCACAGGAGGCCCACGGCGAAGAACACGCACAGCAGCGCACGGAGAAACGCGATCGGAAGCCGCACGCGCGGTTTGTTCTTCCGGCTCACCAGCCGCAGTCCCATCACCACCGCACCCAGCGTCCGCCCGGACACACTCCAGCACACGGTCAGGTAGAGCACCGACACGGCGACGAAGGTGGTCGCGGTGAAGAAGGGGTTGGCATTCGGGAGCGAGAACCGATGCACGTCCACGACCAGCCGCGCCATCACCCAGCCCAGATACAGCGCCCCCATGACGGCGAGCACCAGCAGCAGATCGATGACCGCGCCGCACACGCGGCTGACGACACCCGCCGGCCGATCGGTATCCAGCACGACGTGCGGCCGGTCTGCCGAAACATGCTGCGAATCAGTCATCTTCGCGTCCTGCTGCGACGTCGTCGGCCGGCCGGTCGCCGTCGCGGACATCGTCGGCGACCTGAAGGGCCGTCTTGCGCCGCAGCATTCGGTTGACGAGCGTGGCGACGGCATCGTCGGCGCGTTCGCTGCTGCCACGCACATCGGTCATCACGTCGGCGGTGACCGACGTACTCGCCTCCCGGACGATGCCCGGCAGATCCACTCCCTCGATGATGTCGTCGGCGAGACCGATCAGATCGATCCGGCCGATGATCGCATCGATGTCCACACGCTCCACCGCGCCGTCGAGGTCGACGCGCGCGACGATCGTGTCGAGGTCGAGGTTGTCGAGGACGGCGTCGAGATCGAGTTCGGCGATGATCGCCGACAGATCGACGCGGCCGATCAGCGCCGCGATGTCGACCTGGGCGAGGAGCGCGTCGAGGTCGAGACGCGCGAGGACGGCGTCGAGATCGATCGCCCCGACGATCCGATCCAGGTCGATGGCGGCGACGAGCGGCGTCAGGTCCAGCGCGCTCAATTCGTCGACGATCGTGCGGATGAGCGCGCCGATCGAGTTCTCGGTGGTGGCGACGGCGAGGGTGCCGACGCCGTCGATGACGTCGTGCGCGGAGCGCCGGGCCGCGGTCACCGCCCCACCGGCGACCGGGACGCGTTCGGCGGCGTCGGCGGCCGCCGATGCCAGCTGCCAGGGCAGGCGCAAGACTCCCTGCAGTCCGCTCGCTGCCGAAGCCGTGTCGCCCACCGACGGATTATCGCACGAGCCACGCCATCCACCGCGGCGTCGGCGATCCGGGCCGAGACGGTGACTTCTCGACGCGGCGTCAGTCATACTTCCGACAACCCACAGACAACGACCCGGACAGGGGACCGCCATGGCCGACACATACACGGTCACACGCCGCACCACTATCGCCGCTCCCGCGGCCCACATCCATGCGCGGGTCGTCGACCTGCACCGCTGGGTCGACTGGTCCCCGTGGGAGGGCGTCGATCCGGACCTGACCCGCACCTACACCGGACCGGAGCAGGGCGTCGGCGCACAGTACGCATGGTCGGGCAACCGCAAGGCGGGCGTCGGCCGGATGGAGATCATCGAGGACACCGCCCCGTCGCACGTCGCGGTCCGGGTGGACTTCGAGAAACCGATGAAGTCCAGCAGCGTCAGCACCTTCGACATCGCCGAGGACGGCGACAGCAGTGAGGTGACGTGGACGATGACCGGTCAACATTCCCTGTTCAGCCGCGTTGCCGCGCCCCTGGGGTTCTTCGACAAGCTGCTCGGCAAGGACTTCGCCAAGGGCCTGGCCGCGCTCAAGACGGTCAGCGAGGGCTGACGCACCTGCCGCCGAGAAGTGCCCCGGAAATGACGAACTCCCACCGACGCATGAACACTCATGCGCCAGTGGGAGTTTCGACGAACTCACCCAGGGGTGGCCTACAGCGACTGGTAGAGCTCCCGGGCCAGCGTGGCGGTCTCGCTCGGCGTCTTACCGACCTTGACACCGGCGGCCTCGAGGGCCTCCTTCTTGGCGGCCGCCGTGCCCGAGCTGCCGGACACGATCGCGCCGGCGTGGCCCATCGTCTTGCCCTCGGGCGCGGTGAAGCCCGCGACGTAGCCGACGACCGGCTTGGAGACGTTGGCCTTGATGTAGTCGGCCGCACGCTCTTCGGCGTCACCGCCGATCTCCCCGATCATCACGATGACCTTGGTCTCCGAGTCCTTCTCGAATGCCTCGATGGCGTCGATGTGGGTGGTTCCGATGACCGGGTCACCACCGATGCCGATGGCGGTGGAGAAACCGAGATCGCGCAGCTCGTACATCATCTGGTAGGTCAGCGTGCCCGACTTGGAGACCAGGCCGATCGGGCCCTTGCCGGTGATGTTGGCCGGGGTGATGCCGACCAGCGACTCGCCGGGGGTGATGACGCCCGGACAGTTGGGCCCGATGATCCGGGTCTTGTTGCCCTTGTCGACGTTGTAGGCCCACGCGTAGGCGGTGTCCTGCACCGGGATTCCCTCGGTGATGACGACCAGCAGCGGGATCTCGGCGTCGATCGCCTCGATGATGGCGTCCTTGGCGAACTTCGGCGGCACGAAGATGATCGAGGTGTCGGCCCCGGTCTCCTTGATCGCCTCGGCCACGCCACCGAATACCGGCAGCTCGACGGCCGAGCCGTCCTTGGCGGTGTGCGAGACGGTGGTGCCGGCCTTGCGGGCGTTGACGCCGCCGACGATGTTCGAACCCGCCTTGAGCATCAGCGCGGTGTGCTTGGTGCCCTCACCGCCGGTGATGCCCTGGACGATGATCTTGTTGTCTTTGTTCAGAAAGATCGACATGTGGCTAGTTCCTCACTTGCTCGCCAGTTCGGCGGCCTTGTCGGCGCCGGAGTCCATCGTGTCGGCGAGCGTCACCAGCGGGTGATTCGCATCGGCCAAGATCTTGCGGCCCTCGTCGACCTTGTTGCCGTCGAGGCGCACCACCAGCGGCTTGCTGGCGGTGGCGCCGAGCTTGTTCAGTGCACCGACGATGCCGTTGGCCACCGCGTCGCAGGCGGTGATGCCGCCGAAGACATTGACGAACACGCTCTTGACCTGCTCGTCACCGAGGATGACGTCGAGACCGGCGGCCATCACCTCGGCCGAGGCGCCACCACCGATGTCGAGGAAGTTCGCGGGCTTGACACCGTCGTGCTTCTCACCGGCGTAGGCGACGACGTCGAGGGTGGACATGACCAGGCCCGCCCCGTTGCCGATGATGCCGACCTGGCCGTCGAGCTTGACGTAGTTGAGATTGTTTTCCTTCGCCTTGAGCTCCAGCGGATCAGTGGCGTCGCGGTCGGCGAAGGCCTCGTGATCGGGGTGGCGGAAGTCGGCGTTCTCGTCGAGGGTGACCTTGCCGTCGAGGGCGAGGATCTGATCGTCGGGGGTGCGGACCAGCGGGTTGACCTCGACGAGGGTGGCGTCCTCGCCGACGAAGACGTCCCAGAGCTTGGCGATGGTGACCGCGGCGGCGTCGAGGACCTCCGCAGGCAGGTGGCCCTGCTCGGCGATCGACCGCGCGGTCGCGACGTCGACACCCTTCACCGCGTCGACCGGCACCCGGGCGAGCCGTTCGGGCTTTGTCGCGGCGACCTCTTCGATCTCCACGCCGCCCTCCACCGAGCACATCGCGAGGTAGGTGCGATTGGCACGATCGAGCAGGAAGGAGATGTAGTACTCCTCGGCGATGTCACTGGCCTCGGCGACCAGGAGCTTCTTGACGATGTGGCCCTTGATGTCGAGGCCCAGGATGTTCTCGGCGTGCGACTGTGCGTCATCGGGGGTCGCGGCATACTTGACGCCGCCTGCCTTGCCACGTCCGCCAACCTTGACCTGCGCCTTGATCATCACGGGCTTGCCGATTTCTTCGGCAATCGCCCGCGCATCGGCGGCAGTATCGGTTACCCGCCCGGGTGTGGTGGGAACCCCATGCTTGGCGAACAGTTCCTTCGCCTGGTATTCGAAGAGATCCATTCAGCTCACCATTCGTTGATTTGCCCGCTCGTCTGGGTGTAACGCGGGCCATAGGCGACTCTAAACCCGCCGCGTGGCGGCGTTCAGGACACCTCCTCCGCTTGTGCGACAGATCACTCGCTCGGTCGGCGGGCCTACTTTCGTCTTCCGCCGGCCCCCTGAATGCAGACGTTGCACGAAAGTCACCACCCTGTGACTCAGCTCACTTTATCGAGCCAATTTTCACCACAGGGTTGGACTTGTCGCAATCATTTCGTTACCGTCGGCAGGCAGTCCCGGGCGAAGAAGTGGTTCATCTGCCATCTTCCGAGCATTCGGAAAACCCTGGGCGCACAGCAGAGGTTAGTGAGGTGGACGACTTGGCGGAGCGGGACTTTCCAGGCCGGTCGGTATCCGGTACCGCGGTGGTCGGTGGACGTCGACGCCGTGACGAGCGGATCGATGACCTGACCGCCGAGGAGATGACGACGATCATCCCGGTTGTGCACACCGATACCACCGACTTCGAGTGGGACGCTCCCGACTGGGACCCCACCGACTGGAACGGCCCGCAGCGCAAGACCTCGACCTCCGAGGTCACTCAGGACATCCTGATCCCCGAGGGCGAGTTCGACGAATACACCCACCACGAACCCTTCGATGTCCTCGGCGCCGAGGTCGACGAGTTCACCGATGACGACCGCGCGGGCGCCGTCTCCGAACAGCCTGCCTTCCGGCGCGTTCCGGCCGGCAAGACCAAGCGCTCGGGCGGCAAGCACCGCATCGCCGCTCCCCCGACCGCTCTCCGCAGCGGCCGCGTCGCGCTCGTGGCCGTGGCCGCAGGTGCTGCCGTCGCCGCGGCGATGACACAGGCCGAGTCCTCCGATGACGCCACCCCGGCCACCCCGGTCCCGGCGGCCACCGTCGGCGATGCGGCAGCCGGTGCCGCCGACACCGGGCCGGGCGTCGCGCCCGCGTCCACCCAGCATCCGCAGGACACCGGTATGTACAGCAGCCAGTTGACGGTCGGCAAGCAACTCACCGACGCCGAGGCGGCCCGCAAGGCCGCCGCGTTGCTGCCCGAGTACATGTCGCCGATCCCGCTCGGCCAGTATCAGCTCACCTCGCTGTATGCGATGCGCTGGGGCGTGATGCACGGCGGCCTGGATTTCGCGGCGCCGCTGGGCACGCCGATCCACGCGGTCACCGACGGCGTCATCCGCGAGGCCGGTCCCGCGTCGGGATTCGGCAACTGGATTCAGGTCCAGGCACCCGACGGCACCATCACCGTCTACGGACACATGTTCTCCAACGGGGTCCTCGTGCACAAGGGCGAGCACGTCACCGCCGGCCAGGTCATCGGTCTGGTGGGTAGCGACGGCCAGTCCACCGGCCCGCACTGCCATCTCGAGGTGTGGAAGGACGGCAAGACCAAGATCGATCCCGCCCCGTGGCTCGCCGAGCACGGCGTGCGCATGTCCAACTACACGGGCTGACGCCGGCTCGTTCTCACCAGCAGTCGCCGGGCCGTTCTCGTATCTCTCACAATTTGTCGCCGGGGATGCCGCCTGCCGTCAGCAGCGTGACCCGTCCCGTCTTGCCGCCGTAATCGATGACGACGCGTTCGGTGGCACCGCTGCCCTCGCGCGCAACGACCTTGCCCATCCCGTATTTCGGGTGATTGTGCCGATCGCCCACGTCCAGGTGGATCTGCTTGTTGCGACCCCGATTCGGGTCGGTGGAGAACGACGAGCGACCCAGCGCACCATGGGAACCCGACGCGTCGCCGCGGCCGAACACTCCGCCCGACAAGCTGCCCGACGAGCCACCGCGGCCGGATCGGCGCCGCCCGCTCTGCCTCCACTCGAGAAGATGCTGCGGAATCTCCTGCAGGAAGCGCGATTCCGGATTCGACACCGGCTGTCCCCATGATGCACGGGTGACCGCGCGGGTCAGATAGAGACGCTGCTTGGCGCGGGTGATGCCCACATAGGCCAGGCGCCGCTCCTCGCTCAGCTCCGCCGGGTCACCGAGTGCCCGCAGGTGCGGGAAATGCCCGTCCTCCCAGCCGGTGACGAAAACCACCGGGAACTCCAGGCCCTTGGCGGTGTGCAGGGTCATCATGGTGACCACCCCGGCACCCTCATCGGGCACCTGATCGGCATCGGCGACCAGTGAGACGCGCTCGAGGAACGCCGCGAGCGAACCCGGTTCGGGCTCGCCTTCCCGCATCTGCGCGGCCTCTTCCGGGTCGTCCTCGGCGGCGGCGGCCTCGGCGGCATCGCGGCTGAATTCCATTGCCACCGAGATCAATTCGTTGAGGTTGTCCAGTCGGGCGCCATCTTGGGGATCATTCGATCCCGCCAACTCCGCGCGGTAGCCGCTGCGGTCGATGATGGCGTCGACCAGTTCGCCGATATCGGCGCCCTCTTCGGTCGCGTCGGCGACGGCGACATCGGCGCCCTCGCCACCACCTTCACCGAAGGTCGCCAGAAAGGTGTTGCGCAGACCCTCGATGAGATCGACGAAGCCACCGATCTGCTTGACCGCGCGCGTGTTCAACAGCGGCACCTGGCCCTGCGCTCCCTCGAGCAGCGCCTGGTAGAACGAGATCCCCCGGTTCTCGGCGTGTACGGCCACACAGGCCTCGGCGCGATCCCCGATACCACGGCGCGGGGTGTTCAGGATGCGCCGCAGACTCACCGAATCCTCCGGATTGGCGACGACGCGCAGGTATGCGACGACGTCGCGCACCTCCTTGCGTTCGTAGAACCGGGTGCCGCCGACCACCTTGTACGGGATGCCGTGGCGGACGAAGACCTCTTCGAGCGCCCGGGATCCGGTGTTGGTGCGATAGAACACGGCGATGTCGGAGTAGGTGTTCGACTGCGCGCCGCCGATCGTGTGGTCGGTCAGCCGCTCGATCTCGGTGGCGATGAACGTCGCCTCCTCACGATCGGAATCGGCGACATACCCGACGATGAGCTCGCCATCGCCCGAGTCGGTCCACAGCCGCTTGTCCCGGCGATTCGGGTTGCGGGCGATGACGGCATTCGCAGCCGATAGGATGGTCTGCGTCGACCGGTAATTCTGTTCCAGCAGAATGGTTTCGGCATTCGGGAAGTCCCGCTCGAACTCCTCGATGTTGCGGATCGTGGCACCGCGGAACGCGTAGATCGACTGGTCGGCATCACCGACGACACACAACTCCGACGGCGGCACCGCCGACCCGGACTCCTCGCGCCCCACCAATTCCCGGACCAGCACGTACTGGGCGTGGTTGGTGTCCTGGTACTCGTCGACGAGGACGTGCCGGAAGCGGCGGCGGTAGTACTCGGCGACCTCGGGATGCCGCTGCAACAGGGCGACGGTCTCGCCGATCAGATCGTCGAAATCGAAGGCGTTGGCGGTCCGCAGGCGCCGCTGGTACTCCGCGTAGATCTCGGCGATGGTGCGGGCGGTCGGCTCGTCACCGGCGTCGGCGTGCGCCTGCTCGGGCTCGGTCAGCTCGTTCTTCAGATTCGAGATGCTGACCGCCAGCCCGCGTGGACTGAATTTCTTGGGGTCGAGGTCGAGATCGCGGATGATCATGCCCAACAGACGTTTTGAATCGTCGGCATCATAGATGGAGAAATTGGAATTGCGATTACCCAGCAGAGCCGACTGGGCCCGCAGGATTCGGACACAGGTGGAGTGGAACGTCGACACCCACATGTAGGCCGCCCGCGGACCGACGAGGCCGATGACACGCTCGCGCATCTCTGCGGCTGCCTTGTTGGTGAAGGTGATGGCGAGGATCTGGCCGGGCGTGACGTCACGAGCCGCCAGGAGGTATGCGATGCGGCGGGTGAGGACGGCGGTCTTGCCCGAGCCGGCGCCGGCGACGATCAACAGCGGCCCTCCGCTGTGCACGACGGCGGCACGTTGCTGCGGATTGAGTCCGTCGAGGAGTTGTTCGATCCGGTCGTCGGACGCCGCGGCGCCGGTCGCCGGGACGGGTGCGGCGGTGCCGGCGGGGCGCAGATTCCGGGTGCGGGCGTCGGGTGCAGAGCTGGTGGTCATCGATATGTCAGGCTACTCCGGCCCACCGACACCGATTCCGGCCCGCAAGGGCGCGGGCGTGGCCTGGTCCGGGCGGACGGGGTGTACCGGCTACGATGACCGCGCAGGCGATTAGGCGGGGGGCCTGCGAAGTCTGCGGTGGACCGGCCGCGTGTGGGCAGGGGGAGGCCGAGTGAGCGAGTCAGCAGCACAGCGTTCGCGCGTGGGCGCCACCACGCCCCGGCGAGCAGGAACGCACCTACCCCCGGATGCGTCATTCAGTCATCACAGGCGGTTTCCCGGACGTAGCCCGACGATGTCTAGTGTTGTCACCATTCGGCCGAAAACGGACATCGTCGCGCTGCGCGGTCCGATGCCCACTGCCCCGGGAAGCGAGCGATGAAGAACACCTCGAAGGTCATTGGCCTGGTCCTCTCCAGCGTCGGCGCGGTGGCGGTGATCGTCGCGCTGGTCCTGTCGTTCATTCCGTGGAGCCTCTCGGGCGCGGCCGAACCGACCGCAGCCTTCCGCGCACAGAAGAGCCTCGATCAGACCGCCTTTCAATACGGCAGCAGTCCGGGTGCGCGCTACACCGGGTCGCTGACCCGCAAATATGCCAGTGGCCGCACCCTGAGGGTCGACTTCTCCGATCTGCAGGTGGCGCTGTCCGGCAACGTCGACGGCACCATCCGGGTCAACGGGCAGCAGGGCGCCTACACCCAGATCGGCAACTACTACTTCACCAAGGCCCCGGTTGCGTTCTGGAAGACGATCCTCGGCTCGTCGCAGCAGAATGTGGATCTGGCGCCGACGGACAACAAGTGGGCCAGCGGCGAATGGGCGCTGCCGAACCTCGGCTACGCACTGTCGCCGATCGTGCTGGCCGGACGCATGGGCAACAACGATCTGGTGCATCCGCCGGCGCTCGGCGCGCAGCTGCCGGCACCCAACCGCGACACCCCCGACGCCCGCTACTGGCCCACCTCCGATCCGGTGATCCAGCAGCTCGCGGACAACAAGGTCAAGGCCGGGGCCTGGGAGATCACCTTCGATGCCGGTACCAAGGCGATCACCCATCTCAAGGGCGACTACAAGGAGGGCGACGTCAGCACCTCCATCGACACCGACGTCACGCCGATGTCCTTCGACCAGGTGTCCCCCATCTTCACCAAGCAGCACGGCCTCATCGCCGATCTCGCGTCGGCGCCGCTGCCCGGCATGACGATGGACAAGCAGCCCGGCCTGCAGCTCGACCAGGTCGGCTGGAAGCAGACCGGTGACTGCTCCAACGTGGCGTGCGGATACGACATCACCGTGAGCGGCAAGCCCTACAACGGCTCGGACAACAAGACCGGGCACGTCAACTACGGACTGACGGTCAATTTCGTGGTCAACGGCCAGCCGGCCGGGGCGCTCGGCGGCACCTGCACGCCGGTGATCCGCGTGGACTTCGATCGCACCGCCACCACCCGCTGCACCGCGACCAACCTGGGCTCCGGTGGGGGTTCGATCCGGCCCAACGTCACCTTCTCGTACCTGCCGTTCCTCGACTACGGCGCCGACACACTGAACAACTACCTCGACGACAACAGCGAGGCCACCAAGCGTCAGTTCACGATGGTCCGCACCGGAACCAAACAACCACCCGCGGCCACCTACGCCTCCGAGCACACCGGCCTGCCGAGCAGCTACGCGGTCAAACGCGGCGACTATCTCTTCGACGGTTACGGACCCGCCGGCGCCTACCTGATCACCTTCGCTCCCGGATACGCCCAACATGTCACGGGCATCAGCTTCGATCCGAGCTGGGCGGGCACCGCCACGCTGCGCGACCAGATGGCCAAGCAGGTGGCGGCGATCGGCGACGACGGGCGCATCGCCTACTACGTGGCCGAACAATCCACGGCCGACGCATTGAAGGGACTTGTCCTCCAGTCCGGCCAGTCGAGCAAGATCTCGGTCTACTTCGACCCGCCCGAAACGGGTCAGGGCAGCTGAGGTCAGGTAGCCGAGCAGGGGCCGCCGACCCGTCCGGCTACTGGCCGAGCAGCCGGGCGTCGACGACCTCGCCGACCCGTCCGTCACCGGTGTGCACCGCCAATGATGGTGTGACCGGCCGGATTCGGACCTCGGTGCCGTGTCCGTCGAGCTGCACGTAGAGGACGTGGAGGCCGGCGGCCAACCGCACCCGAACGGCGTGGCCGCCGTCCAGGGACATCTCGGCGTCGCCGGTGATGTTCGAGCAGTAGCCGAGCGCGATCGTCCACCGCCAGTCGATCAGCGGGCCGTCGAGCCGCAGCGCGGCGGGACCGGTCACCTCGGGCCGCGCACATGTCCCCCGCCCCGCCTTGATGGTGCGGCGCGGAGTGACCGCACCTGGCGTGAGGTTGCCCGCGTTGTCGAGCACGAACAGCCGGTCGGTGCTGTCGCCGAACGTCGGACGGTCGTCGAGGCGGCCGAAGGTGGCGCTGATCTGGTTGTACGGATACGCCACCGGCAACAGCACCTCGAGGGGCAGTGCCTGATCGAACATCGTGTTGTCCCGGTTGGCGGCCAGCGCCCGTTTCGTGTTGGCCAGGTAGGCACCCGTCGGGTCGTCGGTCCACGAGGATTGATACGACGCCGTGGAGATGAGCGACGACGCGAACGCCAGCGCCGCGGCCACGGCGAGGGCCACCCCGGCCGCCGTCGAAACCCTGCCGATATCTGAAATCTGTTGCGGCTCTCCAGCTTTCCGACGGACCGGTGCCGCGATCAGCAGGGCGAGCGCGATGGTGAGCACCAGCGCCGCATCCGGTAGGTACCGCATGGTCTGGGCCAGTTCGAGGGCGGTGTTGGCCGACGACCGATTCCACATCACCGGGATCTGCGCCGCCACGAGGTAGAGCGCGGTGCACACGAGCACCGCCACGGCGCCGACCCGTGCGCGCACCGCCCAGATCACCACGGCGGCCACCAGCAGCCACCCGAGTACGACCATCCACGTCGCGGAGAATCCCATCGGCGGGCTGGGCACCCAGCGTTCCCATTTCCACGGACCGCCGACGAGCGCGGGGATCACTCCCCGATTGATCGAACGCCACACCAATTGCGCGGTCTGCGACAGCGAATGCTGCCCGGCCGTCGCATCCGAGACCGAGAAGAACAGCAGTCCCCACGCCACGAAGATCACCGCCAGCGGCGCCCACAACCGGCGGCCGTTGACGAAGGCCACGCCCAATGCCCCGGTGCCGTGCGCGGCGGCGTCGTCATCGGGACGGCTGTTCGCGCGGCTCACCAGCACCGCGACGACGAACGCGACCGGCAGGATGAACAGCGACTTCTCGAAGAAGGTGAGCGCGAGCAGAAAGATCAGCGACGACCGGATGACGATGCGCCGCACCCGCCGCGGGTCGGCGACACCACGGGCCAGCAGTACCGCATCGGCGACGATCCATGCCATCGCCGCCTGCATCGGCAATGCATTGAGTCCGGCCGCCCACCACACGAACGACGGCACCGTCATCGGCGTGAACAAGTAGAACGCCAACGCGCCGACGGACGCGAGTTCGACGAGCCCGCGGCGCGGACCACCGTCGGCGGGCGCGGTCAGGACGCGGATCATGCGCCATACCGACACCGAGGCCAGCGCCTGCAACACCAGCAGGGTGATCGCGGGGGCGACCCAGTGCACCGGCGCCAACACTGTCGAGATGCCGGCCACCAGGAACGCCGCGGGCATGAAGTGACCGTCGTGGCTGTGCCCGAGGTAGTCCCACGACAGGATCGGCATCGTCGACGCACGCCCGATGAGGATGAGGTCGTCCCAGTAGAAGTTTCCGGTCGCCACCATCCAGCCGCGCACGATCAGCTGCGCAACGATCAAGATGATCGCCGCAGGCACTGCCACCGACGCCCACCGATGCACCGACGAATCCGACGCCCCCGAAGCGGGCCGCGTGGATGGGGCTGTCGTCTCCCGGTGTCTCGGCATGGCGACCAGTGTCCACGGCGCGGCGCGCGCGTGGCAAAATCGGCACGGTGACCGACCCCAGCGACTCGTCGAGCCCCGACCCGACCCGCCCGGCGACCACCGGGCCGGACAAATCCGGGCCGGACAAGAGCACGGGCGCGTCATTCGCCGATTCCATCGACCTCGGCTACTACGGGCTCGAGGCCGATGTCTCGGGTCTCGCCGACGACATCGATGTCTCGCGCCGGGAGATCGATCGCCTCGATGCGATCATTCTTGCCGCGGTGAAACGCCGGTCGGCGGTGTCGAAGAAGGTCGGCGCGGCACGCATGGCCTCGGGTGGGCCGCGGCTGGTACACAGCCGAGAGGTCAAGGTCCTCGAGCGGTTCGCCGAGCTCGGCCAAGAAGGACACACTCTCGCGATGCTGCTGCTGCGACTCGGGCGAGGGCCGCTGGGTCGCTGACGCGGCCGCATATCCATCGTTCGTCGGACGTCCGGTCCGGCAGCCATTGACAGCGTTTCCCGCCCGGGCGTTGGGTGGAGCCATGGGCTTCACCTCCCCTGCCGAGAGCTACGACGGTTTCATGGGCCGCTACACGCGCACCCTCGCACCGCAGCTCGTCGATGCCGCCGGGGTGAGCGCCGGCGCGCGCGTGCTCGACGTGGGTTGCGGCCCGGGCGGACTCACCGGCGTGCTGGCCGAGCGCGTCGGCGCCGGCAACGTCGCGGGCATCGATCCCGCACCACAGTTCGTCGACGCCTGTCGCGAGCGCGTCCCCGGCGCCGATGTCCGCCAGGGCGCGGCCGAGTACCTGCCGTGGCCGGATGCCGCCTTCGACGCCGCTGCCTCCTGCCTGGTCGTCGGGTTCATGACCGACGCCGATCAGGGTCTGCGGGAGATGGCGCGGGTCACCCGGCCGGGCGGCGTCGTCGCCGCCTGCATGTGGGATCTCGTCGAGGGCGGGATGACGATGCTGGCCGTGTTCTGGCAGGCCGCCCGCGAACTCGATCCCGATGTGGTGGGCGAGCAGATGAATGTGGGTGTCTCCCGGGGTGACATCGCGCGGCGACTGCGCGTGGCAGGACTCGACGACGTCGTCGACGGCGAGCTGTTGGCGCACGCCGAATACACCGACTTCGACGACTTCTGGACACCGTTCACCTTCGCGGTCGGCCCCGCAGGCAACCATCTCGCGTCGCTGCCCGCCGATCGGCAGGAGCGACTCCGGGAACTGTGCCGGCCCAAGCTTCCCGACGGCCCGTTCACCCTCACCGCCCGTGCCTGGTACGCCCGCGGGACGGTTCGTTGACCTTCACGCGACGCGCCAACCGAATAGGGTGGCATCCATGAGCGACGTCTCCGACAGTGGCCTCGACAGCAGCGACCTCGACACCAGCGGTCACGACATCACCGGCACCCGGTCCTGGCAGGCGTTGGCCGCCCACCAGGATCACGTCCACTCGATGCATCTGCGGGAGGTCTTCGCCGCCGATCCCGAACGCGGCCGAGAGCTCACCGTCGATGTCGGCGACCTGCACATCGACTACTCCAAACATCGTGTGCTGCGCGAAACCCTGGAATTGCTGTTCGGTCTCGCTCGGGAAGCCGGCCTCGAACGGCGACGCGACGCCATGTTCGCCGGCGTCCACATCAACACCTCCGAGGATCGGGCCGTCCTGCACACCGCGTTGCGGCTGCCCGCCGACGCCGAACTCGTCGTCGACGGGCAGCATGTGGTCGCCGACGTACACGAGGTCCTCGACGCGATGGGCGCCTTCACCGATCGGCTCCGCAGCGGAGAATGGAAGGGGCACACCGGTAAAGCCATCACCGACGTGGTGAACATCGGCATCGGCGGCTCCGACCTCGGCCCGGTGATGGTGTATCAGGCGTTGCGCCACTACGTCGATTCACCGATCCACTGCCATTTCGTCTCCAACGTCGACCCCGCCGACATGGTGGCCACCCTCGCCGGTCTCGACGCCGAGACGACGCTGTTCATCGTGGCGTCCAAGACTTTCGGGACGCTGGAAACCCTCACCAACGCTGCCGCCGCCAAGCGGTGGCTGCTGTCGGAGCTCGGCGCCGCCGACGATGCGGTGGCCAAACACTTTGTGGCGGTGAGCAGCAACGCCGACCGCGTCTCGGCGTTCGGGATCGACACGGCCAACATGTTCGGTTTCTGGGACTGGGTCGGCGGCCGGTATTCGGTCGATTCGGCGATCGGCCTCTCGGTCATGGCCGCGATCGGCAAGCAACGGTTCGGCGAGTTCCTGCACGGATTCCACGTCGTCGACGAACACTTCCGGACCGCGCCGCTCGAACAGAACGCACCGGTCATCCTGGGCCTGATCGGCCTGTGGTACTCGAACTTCTTCGATGCCCAATCACGGGTGGTACTGCCCTATTCCAACGACATGGCACGCTTCGCCGCCTACCTGCAGCAGTTGACCATGGAGTCCAACGGCAAGTCGGTCACCGCGCACGGGCACCACGTGACGACCGACACCGGCGAGGTGTTCTGGGGCGAGCCGGGCACCAACGGACAGCACGCGTTCTACCAGTTGCTGCACCAGGGCACCCGGATGATCCCGGCCGACTTCATCGGATTCGCCGTGCCCACCGACGATCTGCCGACAGCCGACGGCACCGGCTCGATGCACGACCTGCTGATGAGCAACTACTTCGCGCAGACCAAGGTCCTCGCATTCGGGAAGACCGCCGACGAGATCGCCGCCGAGGGCGTGGACCCGGATGTGGTGCCGCACAAGGTGATGCCCGGAAACCGGCCGTCCACGTCGATCCTCGCGCCGGAGCTGACGCCGTCGGTGATCGGCCAGCTGATCGCGCTCTACGAGCATCAGGTCTTCGTCGAGGGCGCGATCTGGGGCATCAATTCCTTCGACCAGTGGGGTGTCGAACTCGGCAAGACCCAGGCGATGGAACTGCTCGGGGTCATCACCGACTCGACACCCCCTGCGCCACTAGGGGACTCGTCGAGTGACGAGCTGGTCCGGTGGTATCGCTCCCACCGCGGTCGGCAGGCCTGACGGCCAGTGCACCGTGCCGTCACTCCCAGCGGGTGGAATCGAAGATGTCCTCGGGGATCTCGTCGCCAGGGGCCAGTCCGAGTTGCTCGATCCGCCCCATCAGTGCGGCGCAGCTGGCGATGTGGGAGACGAGCGACGTCGGTTCGGTGACGCGTTCGGCGGGATCGCCGCCGATGAACTCGGGCATCACCGGCGGCACGCACTGACCGACCGCGATATCCGCCGTGCCGGTGGCGCTGCGCCACGCGTCGAAGCTCTCGGCATCGACCGCCTCGGCGATGTCGCCGTCGCCGAGGGCGGCCATCACCTCGTCGACGGTCGCGAGCGGACCGGAATTGCCGCTGGAGGCGTCGAATCCGATGACCGCGTTCGCGTCGATGTCCGGATCGTCAGCGAGAGTGAAGTAGACGATGCCGCGCCAATCGGCGCCCACCGTGGCGATGTCATCGCGTCCGAACACGTCGCGGAGCAGCTCGTCGACGGACTCGGCATCGGCGGATCCGAGGAGCTGGAATGCGCCACGGGCTACCAGTTGACTGTGGTGAATCGACACATCGGTTACCTTACGCAGGTGAGAACGTCTGTGCCGTCGCGTGCGCCGCGACTGTCGAATCGGGCGCAACGGCGCCATCGCATGGTGACCGGCCGCCTTCTGGTGGGACTCGTGGCAAGCGTGTCGGCCGTGTCGGCACTCAGCGCGTGTTCCTCATCGACGCCGTCCTCGGCCCCGGGTACCTCGTCGTTTCCGACGTCGGCCTCGGTGTCGGTGCCGCCGGGTGCACCGCCGCGCACGTCCCCGGGTGCGGCGCTGGCCTTCGGCGGTTCGGCGGTCCTGCCCGCCGACGCCTTCGCACCGAACGGGCCGACCGCGATGTACACGGTCACCGGCATCACCCCGGGCGAAGGGGTACCGGATTCGGCCACGCAGGGCGGCAAGGCCTACTTCATCTACGTGACGGTGACCTCGCTGGCCGCGCGGCCGGCACCGGCCCCGAAGGTGGTCGGGCTGGCCGGCAGCGTCGACGGGAAGACTCCGGCGCTGACCTTGCCGCCGCCGGTGTCGCTGGCCGCGTGCGCGAATCCGTCGCCGCCGGAGACGATGAAGCGGGGCGATGCCTACGCCACCTGTCTGGTGGCCTACGCCGATTCCGAGCAGAAGCTCGGCAGCGTCATCTACTGGGCCGACACCACCACCGCGGACGGATTCGACTTCAAGGCGTCACCCGTCGTGTGGGGCACACCCGCCCCGCCGACCTCGAGCGGTGCGCCCTCATCTGTCAGACCATCCGGCGCGTGATCGCCGACGGCAGGAATCGCAGTGCCGCCGCGATCGGGACCCACGGCCACCCCGGGACGGGCGCATAGGCCTTCTCGGCCTCGATGGCCTCGACCATCGCGCGCACACCTTTGTCGGTGTCGGTCATCATGGCGGTCTTGACGCCGCGGTTGATGTCGGTCTCGATGTAGCCGGGCAGCAGGATCGACACCGTGATGGGCGAGTTCGCGAACTCGGCCTGCAGCCCCTGCCCGAGCGCCGTCAGACCGGCCTTCGACGCCGAGTACGCGGTCTGCGCCTTGGGGAGACCGCGTACCCCACTCATCGAGCTGACCAGCACCAGGTGGCCGTGCCCCTGGGCGCGGAAGATCTCCAGCGCCGCCTCCACCTGGGCCAGCGCGCCGACGAGATTGGTCTGGACCGTCTCGATGTTGGCGTGCATCTTGCCGGTGCCGAGCGGTGCGCCCTTGCCGAGTCCGGCGTTGACGATGACCCGGTCGAGGCCGTCGAGTTCGTCGCGCAACTTGCCGAACACCACCGGCACGGCGTCGACGTCGGTGACGTCGAGCCCGGCGGTGGCGACCTGTGGTGCGCTGCTCCGCAATTCGCTCGCGAGAGCGTCGAGGCGGTCGGTCCGCCGAGCGGCCAGCGCCAGGGATCGGCCCTTGGCGGCGAACTCGCGGGCCATGCCCTCGCCGAGCCCGGAGCTCGCACCGGTGATCAGGATCTTGTCGCGTCGACTCACGGTCGCCAACCTACCGGACCTCGTTCTCACCTCGGTTCGGTCGGGCGAACGTCAGACGCACGACGACGGTGTGCGAGTCGTCGTCGGCGAACACGGTGAGTTCCGCGTGCGGCGCGCGGGCGATCACCGCGGGCATCTGCTCGGCGTTCAGCTCCATCGCGAGGACGCCACCGTCGACGAGCCACTGCGGAGCCTGCGCCGCGAGCGTGGTGAGGTGGTCGAGGCCGTCGGGACCGGCGAGCAGGGCGCGGTGCGGCTCGTGGTCGGCGGCCTCGTGCGGCATCAACGCCAGCGCGGTGTCGGGGACGTAGGGCGGGACCGCGACGATCACGTCCACCGAACCACGCAGTGCCGCAGGCAATGCGGTCAGATCCGGCCCGGCGTACACGCTGGTGGGGTCGCCGAGGTTTCGGCGCGCGTACCGCAGTGCGGTCTCGTCGACATCGGTGGCGTACACCCGCGCATCCGGCAGCCAGTCGCGGATGGTCGCCGCCAATGGCGCTGCCCCGCAATAGGGTTCGACGATGACCGGCCGCACCCGTTCGGCAGCTGCGGCGATACCCACCGCGGCCAGGAGTTCCGAACGCTTGCGCGGCACGAACACCCCGGGGCCGACGGCCAGGCGCCGGCCGGCGAATTCCACCCATCCGACGATGTGCTCGATCGGCTCCCCGGCGACCCGGCGCGCACACATTCGCACCAGGTCTTCGTCGTCGGTGGCGGCCTCCCGCAGGATCGACGCCTCCTCCTCGGCGAACACACATCCCGCCGCGCGGAGCCGGGTCACCAGCGGATCCTCCGCGGCCCCAGTCCCGGTCGCTTCAGCCCCGGTCACTTCAGCAGCCGTGACATCCGGCGGTCGGCGAGCACCTTGCCGCCGGTCTGGCAGGTCGGGCAGTACTGGAACGAGCGGTCGCTGAAGGCGACCTCCCGGATCGTGTCACCGCACACCGGGCACGGCAATCCGGTACGGGCGTGCACCTTGAGCCCGGTGCGCTTCTCCGACTTGAGTTTCGCGACTCCCTGGCCTTCGAGCCGGCCGATCGCGTCGGTCAGGATGTCGCGCATCGCCTCGTAGAGGGCATCGACCTGTTCTGCGGTCAGGGTTTTCGCGGTCGCGAACGGCGACAACCGGGCGGCGTGCAGGATCTCGTCGGAGTAGGCGTTGCCGATCCCGGCCAGCACCCGTTGATCGGTGAGCACGTTCTTGATGCGTCCCGACGCGCCGGCGAGGATGTCGGCGAACTCGTCCCGGTCGAGTGCGAGCACATCCGGTCCCAGTGAGGCGATCCGCTCGACGTCGGTGATATCACGGACGATCCACACCGCCAGCCGCTTCTGCGTGCCCGCCTCGGTGACGTCGAATCCCTCGCCCGGTAGGCCGCAGTGCACGCGCAACGCGATCGGGCTCTTGCCGCCGGGGCGCAACGGCCGGGGCGAGAGCTCCTCGCTCCAGCGCAGCCAGCCCGCACGCGACAGGTGGACGACCAGGTTGATCACCGGTTCGGGATCGGTGTCGGCGCCCGGGACGGTGCGCACGATCAGGTACTTCCCCACCCGGCCGACCGATTCGACGATGCGGCCGGTGAGCGCGGTATACGGCGGATCGGCGGACTTCAGGACCGACAGGGAGGCGACGTCGACGCGCCGGATCGGGAATCCGGCGGCACGTCCGTCGACGAAATCGGCGATCGCGGCAACCTCGGGCAGTTCGGGCATGACACCAGTGTGCTCTAGTGTTCCGCGCCGTTAATTCATTGAATATGTTGTAGGGTTGGGTATGGCACGCACTGGACGCCCAAAAGCCGCT